>CALHJX010000089.1:0-7438 GCA_938033385.1 uncultured Collinsella sp.
GTGGTCATCAGCTTCCAGGAACGCGTGATTCTGGTCGCCGGCACCGGCTACTCCGGCGAGATTAAAAAGTCGATCTTTAGCGTCATGAACTATCTGCTGCCCGTCGAGGACGACGTACTGCCCATGCACTGCTCGGCCAGCATGGATCCCGTCACGTACGAGACCGCCGTGTTCTTTGGCCTGTCCGGCACCGGCAAGACCACGCTTTCGGCCAATCCCACGCGCCTGCTGATCGGCGACGACGAGCACGGTTGGTCCGACATGGGTATCTTCAACATCGAGGGTGGCTGCTACGCAAAATGCGAGGGCCTGGACGCCTTCCACGAGCCCGAGATCTTCAACGCCGTCCGTTTTGGCGCCATTTGCGAAAACGTGGTGCTCGACGAGAACCGCAAGCCCAACTACGACGACATCTCGATCACGCACAACACGCGCGTGGCCTATCCCGTGGAGCACATTCCTAACGCGTGGACTAAGGGCATGGGCACCACTCCGAGTGTCGTGCTGCTCCTGACTTGCGACGCTTTTGGCGTGCTGCCACCCATCTCACGTCTGACGGCCGATGCCGCCATGTACCACTTTGTGACGGGCTTTACGGCTAAGATTCCCGGCACCGAGGTCGGCGTCACCGAGCCCACGCCCACGTTCTCTTCGCTGTTCGGCGAGCCGTTTATGCCGCTCGACCCCATGGTTTACGCCAAGATGCTCGGCGAGCGCATCGCCGACGGCCGCACGCGTGTGTACCTGGTCAACACCGGCTGGATCGGCGGCGGCTACGGCGTGGGTCATCGCATCGAGCTGGCCTACACGCGTTCGCTGGTCGCGCGCGCCCTCGACGGCACCATCGAGGACAGCGAGTTCGTGCACGACGACATCTTTAACGTCGACATTCCCACGACGTGCCACGGCGTGCCCGATGGCATCCTGGTGCCGCGCCAATACTGGCAGAGCACCGCGCGCTACGACGAGGCCGCGCACAACCTGGCGGTGATGTTCGAGGAGAACTTCGAGAAGAAGTACTCGCACCTGCCCGAGTCCGTCAAAGCCGCCGGCCCGCACGCTCAAGTACACACCGACGCCCGTCATCGCGGCCGCGGGCTGCTGGGACTTCGCCACTAGCTTCGCCGTGAGTCCATATCCACCACAAAGGGGACAGGCACCTTTATGGTGGTTTTGCTCGCGTGGATGACTCGGGTTACAATACGCCTGACATATCGTCCCCTTCTCCGGATGGGGACAGCGCAAGCGTTCTTGTGACGGCACCGTAGGACTTTGAAGGTGGCCGTCGTGAGGGCGCTTTTTGTTTAGGCGCCCTCACTCGGGCGCGCACAATGAAGGGAGAGCGTATGAAGAGCTTTATTACCGAGGATTCATTCTGGGAGCTGTTTCCGCAGGCAGCGGTCGGTGTTGTGATCGTGGAGGGCATGAAGCCCACGGCTCAGATTCCTCAAGAGGACGTGGACGCGATTGCGGCGTTGCTCGACCGCGCCAATATCGATGCGGAGCGTCATCTGACCAGCGACACTATCAGCGAGAACGCACCGGTCAAGGCATGGCGCGAGGCCTATCGTCTGTTCAAGACCAAGAAAGGCGCGCGCTGCTCGATCGAGAACTTGCTCAAACGCGTGCTCAAAGGCAAGCCGGTGGGCCACATTACGCCCGCGGTGGATATTTACAACACGGTGTCGCTGACCTACGCGCTGCCCGTGGGAGGCGAGGATCTGCATGCGATCGAGGGAGACCTTCGCTTGAAGGTGACCGACGGTGGCGATGCGTTCTTGCCGCTTGGCGAGGAGGCGGACGATCCGACGCTGCCCGGCGAGCTCGCCTACATCGACGATGCGGGCGCTGTGTGCCGCTGCTGGAACTGGCGCGACGGCGTTCGCACGGCGCTGTCCGATGATTCGGCCGATGCGTTCCTGGCGATTGAGTGCGTGGAGCCCGAGCGGATGGGGGATTGCCAGGCCGCGATCGATCGCTTAGCCGAGCTGCTCGAGCGCTATCTGGGAGCGACGGTTGTCGTTAAGACGCTTGTGACCCGCGACAATCCCTGCGTGGAGCTGTAGCGACGCCTGCGGATCATGTTCGCCGGTCAAAACCACCACAAAGGTGCCTGTCCCCTTTGTGGTGGTTTTTATGTTGATGGGTTAACAAATGGGGTATTTGGGTACGGGTGTCGCCTTATGCGACTAAGATGTTTACCCGTAAGCATTATGCAAGCGAAAGGCGGTCGTCTCCCATGCAGCAGAACGACGAGACACGTTTCGAGGACTTTGTCGGACTGATCAGCGGGCTCTACAAGGAGATTCAGCGCATTAAGACATCCGAGGGCGCAAGGCTGGGCCTCAAGGGCTCCGACGTTATGTGCCTTTACTATCTTGAGCGCAGCAAGGACGGCCTGACTGGCGCTGACCTGGCTCGCATGGCAGGCGTGACCCGCGCCGCCGTCTCGCGTACGCTCGCGCATCTGGAGGAGGGCGGCTACGTCGAGGTCGACGATTCGGGCGATGCCGCCGTTAAGTATCGTGCTCCGGTGCGCCTGACCGCTCTGGGCGGCGAGAGCATGAGCGAAGCGGACCGCATCATTCGCGAGGTGCTCGATACCACCGGTAAGGCTATGGGTGTGGAGCAGCGCGAGCAGATGTATGCGTCGCTGCGCACGATTCTCAACACCCTGCGCGAGCTGTAGGGCCGCCAAGGCTTTTGCTTCCCATTAACAACTGCATAGTCCTGTTTGAGCGCGTATACCGTGCCGGGGCCTTGCTGTCAAAATTCCCTGCGCGGGACCTGCGCAAGAAAGGATTCGCTATGTCCGTCCGCATTATTACCGATTCCGCAAGCGATATGTCGCCGGTCGAGCACCCAGCACTGGCCGTTTTGCCGCTGTCCGTCACCTTTGGCACCGATGTGTACATGGATGGCATCGATATCGATCACCAGCGCTTTTACGAGATGCTCGTGGAGCGCGATGAGCTGCCCAAGACCGGCCAGGTCAACCCGTACGCGTTTTCGCAGGCTATCGCCGAGGTTCGTGAAGCCGGCGATGAGGCTGTGATTATTACCGTGGGCGCCAAGCTTTCGGGCACCAATCAGAGTGCCCGTACCGCACTTGCCGAGGCGCCGGGCGGCGACGTGTTCGTGGTTGATAGCAACAACGTCACCCTGGGCGAGCGCGTGCTGGTCGAGTATGCGCTGCGCTTGGTGGACGAGGGCCGTAGTGCGGTCCAGATCGCGGCGGCTGTTGAGGCCGTGCGCGACCGCGTGGTGGTTATCGGCCTGCTCGAGACGCTGGAATATCTGGTGCGCGGCGGTCGCCTGTCTGCTGCGGCCGGCGCCGTGGGTACGCTGCTCAACGTAAAGCCCGTGGTGGCTGTCGAGGACGGTCTGATCGTGCAGCTGGGCAAGGCGCGCGGTTCCAAGAACGGCCGCAACCTGCTGAACCAAAAGGTCGAAAAGGCAGGCGGCATCGACTTTTCCATGCCGCTGGCGCTCGGCTATACGGGTCTTTCGGATGCGGTGCTCAAGAAGTATATCGAGGACAGCGCGGCACTTTGGGCTGGCCACACCGAGGGCGAGTTGCCCGTTCACACCATCGGCGCCACCATCGGTACCCACGTAGGCCCTGGCGCCGTAGCCGTAGCCTTCTTCCAGCCCGCCAACTAACCGATCTGCCATAAACCACCACAAAGGTGCCTGTCCCCTTTGCGGTGGTTTATGCTTTTCAGGGTGGAAGGGAGCGAGCAATGGCGTCTGAGGGCTTTTTTGAACGGGTGTACGAGGTGGTCGAGCAGATCCCCGAGGGGATGGTCGCCACGTATGGTCAGGTGGCGCTGCTTGCCGGTCGACCACGAAGTGCGCGGTATGTGGGGTATGCCCTGCATAGCAATCCGCGCCCCGGCGAGATTCCCTGTCACCGCGTGGTGTTTGCCGACGGGCGCATATGCGAGGGTTTTGCTTTTGGCGGTCCCGATGCTCAACGTGAGCTTTTGCTAGGGGAGGGTGTGGCGTTTAAGGACGACATGCACGTCGACCTGGCCGTCTGTCGTTGGCCTGCCGGACTCTAACAGCTCTGCCGTGGCCAGAACCACCACAAAGGTGCCTGTCCCCTTTGTGGTGGTTTTCTGTTTCAGGTTTACCGGGGCTAACTTATGGAGAAGCTATGGCGGCGGATATTGATCCTGCAAAGTAAACCACGGTGAACTATATTGGTTTCAGCAACGGAGCAGGCAATAGGCGATGAAAAAGCCTGCCCTGTTGAGTTTGATTCGCATTCCTCCCCTCTGTGCGATTCAACGGTGTACTTCGGGAACAGGCCCGCTGGCAACTAACTGCCGGCGGGCCTGTTCCTGTTTGTCGGGGGAGTGCGATGGACGGAGCCGAAGCGGTCCGGCTCCAAAAAAGGCGGACGCCGTAGCGCCCGCCCTAAAGCAATCGAAAGCTCAAGCCGGCAGATCGGTCTAGTACACCATGCCCATGGCGTCCTGAACCTCTGCCAGGGTCTGATCGGCGATCTCGTTGGCGCGACGGTTGCCCTCGTGCAGGACGTCCTTCACATAGTCCAGATCGTTCTCGTAGCGCTGGCGACGCTCGCGGATCGGTGCGAAGTACTCGTTGACGGCCTCGGTCACGTACTTCTTGAGCTGGCCGGAGCCGCCCATGCCAATCTCCTCGGCAATCTCGACCTCGGAGCGACCGGTGCAGATGGCGGCTGTCGAAAGCAGGCCAGACACGCCGGGGCGGTTCTCGGGATCGAACGTGATCATGCGCTCGGAGTCGGTCTGGCTCTTCTTGACGCGTTTGGCCGTCTCCTCGGCGGTCATCGAAATATTGATGGCGTTGCCATAGCTCTTGCTCATCTTGCGACCGTCCAGGCCCGGCAGCAGCGGGGTCTCGGACAGCAGCGCATCGACCTCGGGGAACACCTTGCCGTAGCGGTTGTTAAAGCGGCGGGCGATGGTGCGGGTAAGCTCGATGTGCGGTAGCTGGTCGCGACCGACGGGCACCACGTTGCCCTTGCAGAACAGGATGTCGCAGGCCTGGTGCACCGGGTAGGTGAGCAGAAGGCCGGTGAGCTCGTGGCCCGAGGCCTCCATTTCGGCCTTGACCGTGGGGTTGCGCGCCAGCTCGGCCTCGGAGACCAGCGACAGGAACGGCAGCATGAGCTGGTTGGCGGCGGGCACGGCGGAGTGCGCGTAGATCATGGTCTTGTCGGGGTCGATACCGCAGGCAAGGTAGTCCATGACCATGTTGTACACGTTGTCCTGGATGTGCTCGGTGGTGTCGCGGTCGGTGATGACCTGGTAGTCGGCGATGAGTACGTTGGTCCTGGCGCCCATGTTCTGCAGCTCCACGCGGCCCTTGAGGGTGCCAAAGTAGTGACCCAGGTGCAGACGGCCGGTGGGGCGGTCGCCGGTAAGCATGGTGAACTTCTCGGGCGTATTGGCCAAGCCCTCGCGAATGGCGTTGCTCTTTTGCAGCGCGACTTCGTAGCTGTTCTCGTTTGGCATGATTGCTCCTAACGTTCGTTCGCAGGTTTTGATGATAGCGTGTTTATTGAGAGGGGTGGGCGTGAGTGGGTGAGGGACTGCCAGGGGCCGGCTTTCAAGTCCGCCGCGGCGTTCGCGCGAACGGCTGCCAACGCCTTGGCACATCCTCGGCAGCTTGCCCTAGAGCTTGTGGTGGCGCTCTTCCTTACGCTCTTCTGCCGCCTGCTCCTCCTGCTTAAAGGCGGGGTCGTCGGGGGTGACGAGCTCGTCCTCGTGCGTGCGCTTGTTGTAATGGTGGCGCAGCACGGGTTCAAACAGGTGCAGGTGCTTGGCGAAGGCAGCCGAGCCAATGGCGAGCACGGTAAAGATGAGCACACGCATGGGCACCTCGACCTGGTTAATCGCGGCGGCGCCGGCCGAAAGCATGATGCACCAGGCATAGATGAGCAGCACGGCCTGTTTTTGGTTGTAGCCTTCCTGGATCAGGCGGTGGTGGATGTGGCCCTTGTCGGCCTGCCCGATGCTAATGTGGGCGCGCTTGCGGCGCACAATGGCGCTAAACGTGTCGATGATGGGCACGCCGGCAACGATGAGCGGGATGATAAGCGAGGTGAGTGCGGCGGTGCGGCTCACGTTGAGCAGCGAGATGGAGCCCAGCGCAAAGCCCAGAAGCAGCGACCCCGAGTCGCCCAAGAAGATGCTTGCGGGGTTGAAGTTGTAGCGCAAAAAGGCCAGACAGGCGCCAAAGAGCGCAATGGAGAGCGCGGCGGCGTCGATGCGGCCCGAGAGAACGGCCATCGAAAACATGGTGAACGACGCGATGCCGCAGATGCCCGTGGCCAAGCCGTCGAGGCCGTCGATGAGGTTAATGATGTTGGTGAATGCCACCAGATAGATTACGGTGATGGGGTAGGCGAGCCATCCGAGCATGATCTCGCCGGGGGCAAACGGGTTGACGATGACGCCGATTTTTAGGCCGCCGATACAGGCGATAAGCGCGGCGAGGACTTGTCCGGCCAGCTTTTGCTTGGGCGTGAGCTGGAAGACGTCGTCGATAGCGCCGGTCGCAAAGATGACGGTAAAGGAGAGCGCCAGCATGGGATAGCTAATGTGAAGGCGCGGGTGCGGCACCAGGACGGGTGGCCAGCCTAGGTACCAGGTGCCTAGGATTTGCACAATGCAGGCAACGACCAGGCCCAAAAACACCGCCGCTCCGCCCAAACGTGGGATGGGCTTGGTGTTGATGCGGCGCTTAGAAGGATAGTCGACGGCATCGAGCTTAATTGCCAAGCGCTTGACCAGGGGCACCGCGAGGAAGGTCGTGATAAAGGCCGCCGCTGCCACGCATAGGTACGGTATGTAGCTCGGGGATGAAGCCATGAATCTAAAAACCGCCAAGCGTCGAAGGGAAAGGTCAGAAGAACGCCATGCGCAAAGGGCATAGCCGAACCATAATACTCGACCAAGGGGGGTGCATGGAATTGCACGCAGCGATAATCACGCGCTTACCAGATATTGGGATGTTGTCGATGGCTTGTCGGGATGCCGGCGGGGATCCATATGGACTGTAATGGTGATTTTCGGCAAAAGAAAACCACCCCCCACGTTACGAAAATGAACCCACCTAAAACAGGTGGGTGCCCTCATCGACTGTTCCAGCGTCCTTAACAACGAAGGATACCTGTACTAGGTACGACTGTGTGGGCTCCCTAAATAAACGCGACGGTTCACCCAGTTGCTCCGCGGGGGGCGGAATATCTACATCATAAAGCGGCACTTTATCGATTCCAGTCTTGACATTACAAAAATCGTGTCGGACGATTACGGCGCCTTGGGCTTGGGACCGTCTGTGCGGTCCGGGCCTTTACGTTTGAGCTGCTGAATCGTTGTTTTGGAGCATGTTTTTATGCCGACGTCGTTGACCGAACTTTTTTCGCCCGCCTGCCATTTGT
>CALHJX010000090.1:0-1636 GCA_938033385.1 uncultured Collinsella sp.
CGGGCGCGGGCGCGCTCACCACGACGGGCTCGAGCTCGGCGCCGGCGGGCACATCGGCAACACCGGCTGCGCGCAGCTCTTCCAAGCTCTCGAGCGTACCCTCGATGTCCTCGTGCGTCTCCTCAAATTCGGCAGCGACGCCCAGGAATTCCTGGATGTTCTCGGCGCGGCTCTCGGACTCCATGGTGCCCTCGGCGCGAAACGCCTGCAGCAGGCCCGTCTTATCGACGATCATCTCGACGACGTCCTTGAGCTCGCCGTCCATGCGGCGACCCTCGCGCACCAGCGAGACAAAGCTCGACAGGCCATTGCGCACCTTGGCGCTAAACATGCCGGTCTCGGCGCACGCAATCTCGCAAGCCTGGAAGAACGAGCAGCGGTTGTCGCGCGCCAGCTGCTCAATCTTTTGGATCGAGGTGGAGCCGATGCCACGGCGCGGCGTGTTGATGACGCGCTTGACGCTCATCTCGTCGGCCGGGTTCACGATCATCTTGAGGTAGGCCATGACGTCGCGGATCTCGGCACGGTCGAAGAATCGCGTGCCGCCCACGATCTTGTAGGGCACGCCCGCGCGCAGGAACATATCTTCGAGGATACGCGACTGGGCGTTGGTGCGGTAGAACACGGCGATATCGTCGTAGCTCGTACCCTTGGCATGCAGCTTTTCGATCTCGCCGGCAATCCAGCGGCCCTCGTCGCGCTCGTCGCTCGCCTGGAAGGCCTGGATCTTCTCGCCATCGCCCTCGGCCGTAAACAGGCGCTTGTCCTTGCGCTGCGAGTTGTGGCGTACCACGGCGTTGGCGGCGTTCAGGATGTGACCCGTGGAACGATAGTTCTGCTCCAGCTTGACGGTCTTGCAGTTTTTAAAGTCCTTCTCAAAGTCCAGGATGTTGGTGATGTCGGCGCCACGCCAGCTATAAATGGACTGGTCGTCGTCGCCCACGACCATGAGGTTTTGGTACTTGGCGGCCAGTAGATTGGCGATCTCGTACTGGACGTGGTTGGTGTCCTGATACTCGTCGACGCTAATGTAGCGGAAGCGCTCCTGGTACTTGTCGAGCACCTCGGGGCGGGTGCGCAGCAGCTCGAGCGTGCGCACGAGCAGGTCGTCGAAGTCCATCGCGTTGGCGGCGCGCAGGCGGCGCTCCAGCTCCAGGTAGACCTGCGCAGCCTTTTTGTCATTAGGGCTGTCAGCGGATTTGAGCATGTCCTCGGGCCCGATTATGGCGTTTTTAGCCGAGCTGATCTTGCTGCGGATCATGTTGATGGGGAATTGCTTTTGTTCAATGCCGAGCGTCTGCATAATGTCACGCACCATGCGCTTTGAGTCATCATCATCGTAGATGGTGAACTGACCGGTGTAGCCCAGCAGGTCGGCGTCCTCGCGCAGCATGCGCACGCACATGGCGTGGAAGGTGCACACCCACATGCCGCGGGTGCCACTGGGGATGAGCGCTGCCAGACGCTCGCGCATCTCGGCCGCGGCCTTGTTGGTAAACGTGATGGCCAGGACCTGCCAGGGCTTAACGCCCAGGTCGCCAAGCATATGCGCGATGCGGAAGGTCAGGACGCGGGTCTTGCCCGAGCCGGCGCCGGCAAGGACCAGCAGCGGGCCCTCGGTGGTCAGGACCGCCTC
>CALHJX010000091.1:0-1256 GCA_938033385.1 uncultured Collinsella sp.
GTTTGGGCCCCGAGCAGACTGTGCTCGGGGCCCTTTTGTTTATCGTAACCACCGCTAGTCCAAATTTGATTGCCTCGGGAATGCAGCAGAGCGAGGAGTGTCCCCGGGTGCCGGCAGAAAAGGAACGTCCCTAAGTGCCGCATTGTGGGTAACGCGTTTATCGAATATGGCATTTATCTGCGGTAATGTTCTTTTTCACCGCTGAGGGTGACATTTTATACCGCCTGCCGAACTATGTGGAGACCTAACAACTTTTTAGGTCAGTGTTGTGCGTGTAGCAATTTCGCCCGGCCTCGCCTCCGGGCTGCCGCATGAGAGGGGATCTTATGGCTCGACTGCATGTAATGGAACGCAGCCACGCTCAGGCTGTCATGGACGACCTGCATGATGCGCTCGGACGCCGTCTGGCGGTGAGTTCGCTCGCCCCGTGTCCCGTTGAGTTTACGGCGGCGCTCGTCAACCTATGCTCCACCCAGAGCTGCGGCAAGTGTACGCCCTGCCGCGTGGGCCTGAGCGCGCTGAGCGATCTGCTCGCCGATGTGCTCGAGGGCCGCGCCGACGAGTCCACGCTCAATCTGATCGAGCGCACCGCCCGCACCATCTATCTTTCGAGCGATTGCGCCATCGGCTACGAGGCCGGCGCCATGGCGCTTACGGCTATCCGCGGTTTTCGTGACGATTTTGAGCACCACATCCGCGAGCACTCCTGTGGCTTTGACCGCGATGCCCGCGTCCCGTGCGTCTCGGGCTGCCCGGCGCACGTCGATATTCCCGGGTACATTTCGCTCGTCGAGGCCGGCCGCTATGCCGACGCCGTCAAGGTCATCCGCAAGAACAACCCGCTGCCGCTCGTCTGCGGCCTGGTGTGCGAGCATCCCTGCGAGATGCACTGCCGTCGTGGCATGGTCGATGACCCCATGAACATCCTCGCCCTCAAGCGTTTTGCCGTTGAGCACAGCGACCTCAACGATTGCAAGCCCAGCGTGGCCGACAACACCGGTAAGCGCGTCGCCGTGATCGGCGGCGGCCCGGCCGGTCTTTCCTGCGCCTACTACCTGGCCGTGATGGGCCACAAGGTGACCATTTTTGAGCAGCGCCACCACCTGGGCGGCATGCTGCGCTACGGCATCCCCAGCTACCGTCTGCCGCGCGAGCGCCTGCAGGCCGAGATCGACTGGATCTTGAGCGCCGGTATCGACGTGGAGCTCGACCACTCCGTGAACGGCGAGGAGCTTGCCCGCCTGCGCGACGAGTTC
>CALHJX010000092.1:0-1317 GCA_938033385.1 uncultured Collinsella sp.
CGAGGTGCCCATCGGAGCCGTAGTGGTGCGCGACGGTGAGATCGTCGCGAGGGCGCACAATCGGCGCGAGCTCGACCAGGATCCTTCGGCTCATGCAGAGTCCGCGGCCCTGTGCGCTGCCGCTCGGTCGCTCGGTCGTTGGCGCCTTTCCGATTGCACGGTCTACGTGACGCTCGAGCCATGCTGCATGTGTGCGGGGCTTATGGTTAACGCGCGCGTGGGGCGCTGCGTGTATGGCGCGAGCGACGCCAAGGCGGGCGCGTTGGGATCCCTATACGATTTGAATGCCGACTCGCGCCTGAATCATCGGTTTAACGTGACGGCTGGGGTCCTGGCGGATGAATGCCGCGAGCTGCTGAGTGGCTATTTTGGCGGTCTGCGCGGAGCGGGCGGCGCTGATTGCGGTTGTGGGGCCGATCTTGAAGCACACGCCGCTCACGCCGCAGCGCTTACAGGTGCCAGTGAGGATGCTGGCGCGGCGGTTGACTTTGGTGCCGCATGCCGTCGGCCCCGCCGTGTGCTGCTGGCGATTGATTCCTTTAAGGGCAGCGTGTCGAGTGCGCAGGCGGAGGCGGCGGTTGCCGAGGGCATGCGCCGTGTGTGGTCCGATGCCGAGGTGTGTACATTGCCGCTGGCAGATGGTGGCGAGGGAACGCTCGATGCCGTTGCCGCGTGCGGCGGTGAGATTGTGACCTGCGAGGTGGCAGGTCCCTTGGGCAAGCGCGCGTCTGCCCGGATGCTGGTTGATGTCGAGTGCGAGTCGGCTGTAATTGAGATGGCCGAGGCGGCCGGCATTGGGTATTCGCCTTGTACGGAGTCGGCGGCGTTGGCGGCCACAACCTATGGCGTGGGCGAGCTCATGCTTCGCGCGGTTCGCATGGGCGCAAAGACACTCTATATTGGTCTGGGCGGCAGCGCCAGCAACGACGGTGGCGCCGGCATGCTGCAGGCGCTGGGCGCGCGTGTGGTCGATGATCAGGACTGCGATGTCGCCCCCGGTCTTGCGGGCCTTGAACACGTGTCGAGTATCGATTTGACGTCAGCGCTTCGTGCACTGAGCGGCGCTCGTATCGTTGTGCTTTCGGATGTCGAGAATCCGCTCGTAGGGCGTCGCGGCGCACTGGCGGTGTTTGGCGGGCAGAAGGGCCTGCCGACGGATGACGCTGAGGCGCTGCGCAGGTACGACAGCTGGATGGTCGGCTACGGTCGCCTGCTCGATGCGGCAATTACCGGGGTGCGGGCTCAGGGATTGTTGCGCGTGCCCGAGGGTGCTCGGACATTTGGCTCGGTGCTCGGAGTGCCCGGTGCCGGTGCCGC
>CALHJX010000093.1:0-5491 GCA_938033385.1 uncultured Collinsella sp.
AATTGCCCCGTCGCGCGAAGCGCACGACGGGGCAATTCATGATCGAGGACGTTTTCAGGGGAAGCCCCAAGGGGACCGGTGAGAGCAATGAGGCAGGGCGCTACAGGTACTCGATCTGGGCGCCTTCCGTGTCGCACGTCAAAATATGCGTATCACACTTAGGGAACTGTTCGCGCAGCTTGACCTGCAGGAACTTTGCCACGATGGTGTCGTCGGTTACAGCCATGAGGGTCGAGCCCGAGCCGCTAATCCAGATGGTCTTAGCGCCGCCGTTAAGGCAGGTGTCGCGCACGGCGTTGTAGTCGGGAATCAGACGGCGACGATAGGGTTCCTGAATGCGGTCGTCATTGGCGGCGGCAATCAGGTCGAGGTCACCAGTCTCCAAGCCGCGCGTCATACCGGCGATGCGGCCCATCTGCCACACGGCGGTGGAGAGCGGAATCTCCTGCGGCACGACCTTGCGTGCCTCGCTCGTGTGTACCTCGTAGGGCGGAATCACGGTAATAAAACGCAAGCGATCGCTCACCTCGTAGCGCAGGCACTGGGGGAGCGAATCGGTCGGCGTAAAGGAGCAGACGGCGCCGCCCAGGATAGCGGGGGCGACGTTATCGGGATGGCCCTCGACCTCGGTGGCAATGCGGACGAGCTCAGCGCGGTCGACGGTGTGGCCCGTCAACGCGGCGGCAGCCATGATGCCGGCGACGACGCAAGTGGAGCTGGAACCCAGGCCGCGAGCGACAGGCACGTCGGTTTGAATGTCGATGGCAACGGGGAAAGCCGGCTCGCCCCACGCGGCCAGTGCATCGACAAAGCTCACGTAGACCAGGTTGTTCTCGTTTTGGAATTCCTCGGGGCAGCCCGTGATGGTGAGCTTGTCGGCGCGCTCGAAGGTGAAGTGCGAGTAGAGGCTGACGGCCATGCCGAGGGTGTCGTAGCCGATGCCTAGGTTGGCGCTGGTTGCTGGGACGGTGATTTTGATCATGTGGGTCCTCCTGGGCGGGTCTGGCCGTTTAGTTCGCTGCTCGGGCAGTCCTGGCTCGCTCGGAAAGCACATTAAGTGCTTTCCGGCTCGTGCGGAACTCGCGACGAACTAAACCGCCAGACCCGCTCGCATGCTCGTCATCATCCCGAAAGCTAAATAAAAAGAAGGTGCGCCGGCTTTCGCCGGCGCCTTATAAGGGGTTTTAGTTGGTAGCCATCTTCTTTGCTGCAGACTCGATGTAGCTCGCCATCTCATCGACGTCGCAGACGTCTTCGAAGCGGACGGGCTTGGACTCGAGCTCGGCGAGTTGGGCCGGGGCGACCGTGTTGGTGGCCTGCTCGAGTACGCGCATAGCCTCAAAGTCGTCTTCGGGAACGTCGAGGCCCAGGGCATCGCAGCAGGCGCGCGGGAACTTGTAGGGGCTGGCGGACGAAAGCAGCACGCGAGCCTTGGCGCCCTCGGCGGGAGCGACCTTTTCAAAGACGTGATAGCCGCAAGCGGTGTGCGGGTCGATCACGTAGCCGTTGGCGTCCCAGCAACTCTTGATGGCAGCGCGGACCTCGTCCTCGCTGGCCCAGCCGCAGCCAAAGACGCTCTGAATCTTGGCCAGCAGCTCGGCGGGCACCTCGTAGCGACCAGTCTGTGCCAGCTGCTCCATAAGGCCGGCAACGAGCTCGCAGTCGCCGTCGGACAGGAAGTAAAGCATGCGCTCGAGGTTGGAGCTGATGAGGATGTCCATCGACGGCGAAATGGTCGTGAAGAACGGACGGTTGCGGTCGTAGACGCCGGTGGTCAGGAAGTCGGCAAGCACGTTGTTCTTGTCGCTCGCGACGATGAGCTTGGCGACGGGCAGGCCCATGCGCTTGGCGTAGTAGCCGGCCAAGATATCGCCAAAGTTGCCGGTGGGCACACAGAACTCTACGGCGTCGCCAGCCTCGATAGCGCCGGCGCGCAGCAGCTGCGCATAGGCGGCAAAGTAGTAGACGACCTGCGGTACCAGACGGCCGACATTGATAGAGTTGGCGCTCGAAAGCACCGTGCCGGCGGCTTCCAGGCGCTCGGCAAGCTCCTTATCGGCAAAGATGCGCTTGACGGCGCTCTGGGCGTCGTCAAAGTTGCCGCGGATGCCGCAGACGGCGACGTTGTCGCCCTCCTGCGTGGACATCTGCAGGTTCTGCACGCGGCTGACCTTGCCCTCGGGATAAAAGACGGTGATGCCCGTGCCCGGAGCGTCGGCAAAACCGGCGAGCGCAGCCTTGCCCGTGTCGCCCGACGTGGCGGTGACGATCATGATGCGCTCGGCGCCGCCGTCCTTGGCGGAGGTGCGGGCCATGAGGCGGGGGAGCATCTGCAGGGCGACGTCCTTAAAGGCGCTCGTGGGGCCGCCAAAGAGCTCCATCACATAGGTTTGAGGAGCGTCGGTGCCCGGCGCTGCGTCGAGTTTGACGAGCGGCGTGACCTCATCACTCGCAAACGTATCGCGGTATGCTTCGTCGGCACACGCCGAAATTTCTTCGCCCGTGTAATCGTTCAGTAACATTCCCAACACATTTTGAGCGATTTCAAAGTACGATTTATCGGCAAGCGAGCTGATATCGACCTGCTGGGTGCCAAGCTCGTCCGAGACAAACAAACCCCCGTCGGGAGCTATGCCGGTGCGGATTGCCACCTTACTTGAGCATGATAAAGTGCGTCCTCGTGTACTATGATAAGTTCCCATATAACAGTGCTCCTCGGATACCTTGGTCCCAATCGGTGAACCCATGGTATCAGAGCGCGCAAAACAGGTTTGCAGAGGCTTTTAGAAAGGTAACCTCCACGCCATGATAAAAATTGCCAAGTTTGGCGGCTCGTCGGTCGCCGACGCCGAACATTTCAAGAAGATCAAGGCCATTGTCGATGCCGACCCTGCCCGCCGTTTTGTGGTAGTTTCCGCCTGCGGCCGCCGCTTTAAGGGCGACACCAAGGTGACCGACCTGCTCTACCTGGTTAACGCGCACGTTAAGTATCACGTGTCGTGTGAGGAGCTGCTCGAGGACATCGGCCAGCGCTATTTTGATATCGCTGACGAGCTGGAGCTCACCTATCCCATCCGTGAGGAGTTCGCGGCTTTTGCCGAGCGCGCCCGCTCGGGCGGTTACTCCACCGAGGAGCTTGTGAGCCGCGGCGAGTACTTCACCGCTCGCCTGATGGCTGAGTACCTGGGCCTACCGTTCCTGGACGCCGCGACGGTTGTGGCGTTCCATCACGACGGTACGCTCAGCATGAACCGCACCTCCGAGCTGGTGCAAGAGTACGGTCAGCAGGGCGGCTTCGTTATGCCTGGCTTCTACGGCGCGACGCGTGAGGGCCAGATCAAGCTGCTCGACCGTGGTGGCGGCGATATCTCGGGTTCGATCTTGGCCAAGTGCCTTGGTGCCGACCTGTACGAGAACTGGACCGACGTTTCGGGCTTCTATTCTGCCGATCCTCGCATTGTGCCCGAGGCTCAGCCCATCGCCCGCGTTACCTACGAGGAGCTGCGAGAGCTTTCGTACATGGGTGCGAGCGTCCTGCACGAGGAGGCCGTGTTCCCCGTGCGCGAGGCCGGCATTCCGCTGGTCATCAAGAACACCAATGCGCCGCAGGACCCCGGCACCATCATTAGCGAGACGGCTGATGAGGGCGAGGCGGAGCCCATCATTACCGGTGTGACCGGCAAGCGCGGTTTTGTCGCCATCAACGTTGCCCGCGACCGCACCAAACCCCGTGTCGGTTTTATGCGCCGCGCGCTTTCGGTCTTCGAGCGCTATGACGTTTCCGTCGAGCACATGCCCACCGGTGTCGACCGCTTTGGCGCCGTGGTGCAGGAGCAGGATGTGCACGACTCGCTGTACTCGCTCGTGGGCGACATTCAACAGGAGGTCGAGCCGCTCGAGATCGAGGTTGTCGAGGGCCTGGCGCTCATCGCGACCGTCGGCCGTAACCTGCGCGGTCGTGCTGGTATTTCCGGCCATCTGTTTGGCATGCTCGGCCAGGCTGGCGTGAGCGTGCGTATGATTTCGCAGAGCTGCGACGAGATCAATATCATCATCGGTGTGGAGGAGAAGGACTTTGATCTGGCGATTCAGACCATTTACCGCGCCTTCTCCGACGAGAACGGCATTGTGAAGGTCTCCGATCTGGAGGCTCCCGCGCCGGTCGATCCCGCTCTGGTCGCGCTCCACAAGTAGCTGCTATCCCAGTAGATTTTTGGACTTGCCTCAAAAATCTATGGCGGGGCGTTTCGTTTCGGTTTCGTTTCGACGGGGCGGGTTTCGTGCCCGCCCCGTTCTTGTATACACTGGCAACAATAATCGGCCTGCTCGGCGTGCGGGCAAAAGCCATAACCTTTAAAGGGGGAAGCATGAAACAGTACACGGTTGCTATTTTGGGCGCGACGGGAGCCGTGGGCACCCAGATGCTCGAGTGCCTCAACGAGCAGGAGTTCCCGGTTGGCAAGCTCAAGCTGCTGGCGAGCGCGCGTTCTGCGGGCAAGACCGTCGAGTTCCGTGGCGAGCAGATCGTGATCGAAGAGGCTTGTCCCGAGGCCTTTGAGGGCTGTGACATTGTGCTTGGAGCTGCCGGCGACGACATCGCGAAGGAGCTACTGCCCGAGGCCGTCAAGCGCGGCGCCGTCGTGGTCGACAACAGCCATGCCTTCCGCATGGACCCCGAGGTGCCGCTGGTCGTGCCCGAGATCAATGCCGACGACATCAAGTGGCATCACGGCCTTATCGCCAACCCCAACTGCGCGACCATTATCGGCCTGGTTCCCACGTGGCCGCTGCATCAGCTCGCTGGCGTGAAGCGCATGATCGTCTCGACGTACCAGGCGGCTTCGGGTGCTGGCGCCCCCGGTATGGCCGAGCTCGAGGCTCAGCTGGCCGCCCTGGGCCGTGGCGAGGAGATTCCCGAGCCGCGCGCGTTTGCCGCCCAGCTCGCGAGCAACCTGATTCCGCAGATTGGCGGCGTCAAGGAGGAGGGCTTTACCTCCGAGGAGATGAAGTTGCAAAACGAGGGCCGCAAGATCATGCATCTGCCCGAGCTGCGCGTGAACTGCACCTGTGTGCGCGTGCCCGTGCTGCGCTCGCACTCCGAGAGCATCACGCTTGAGTTCGAGCGCGACATCACGGTGGAAGAGGCCCGTGCCGCGCTGGCTGCCGCTCCGGGTGTCAAGCTAGTTGACGACATGAGCGCCGAGGATGCGCACGACCGCTTCCCCATGCCGATGGACACCTCCGACCAGGACCTGATTTGGGTCGGTCGCGTACGCCGCGACATCTCGAACCCCGAGGCCGCGCGTGGCATCACCTTCTGGTGCTGCGGCGACCAAATCCGTAAGGGCGCGGCAACCAACGCCGTCCAGATCGCTAAGCTGCTCTGCGAGTAGTGTGACCTGTCCGGCGGGGGCCGGGCTTGGTTTTCAGAACGTCCTCGACCATGTGTGGCGCCTTGTCCTGCTCCTTCGGAGCCGCGGACAAGGCGCCA
>CALHJX010000094.1:0-12863 GCA_938033385.1 uncultured Collinsella sp.
GGGCAGAGCCCTAGTGCGCCGTACAAAGCCCGGCGGCGCACTAGGGCTCTGCCCTAAAAACCCGGCGCCCTTGGCGGCGTTAAAAAGTGACGCAATAACGTTGTTACGTTATTGCGTTATTACACAGTTCGGCAGTCACACTTTTACATTGTTGCGGCATGACACAGTTACGCAATGTCTCCGGTGCGTCTCGGTAAAAGGTTCGCTACCGGACAGCCACCGGACACCGAGGCGATCTAAGCGCGGCGATGGTTTGCCGTGAAATGTGCTGTGAGATGAAAAATCTCGCAAGAGACGCGAACTTGTACCTCCATCGTAAATGTAGCCACAAGTTCGCAGCTGTTGGCTCTTGCCAGGGCTCCGCCCTTGGACCTGGGTCGGTAAGTTGACTGCGATTGCATCGGTTGATTGATGGCAGTTGGAATCGACGCCGTAGTTTTTAAATCTGTTATGAAGCGTGAAACTCAAAAACTCATCGTATTGATTTTCATTTGATTCGAAACGCCCGCGCAAAAGTCGAAACGGCTCGCGCTGGCGTTTCGGTTTTTCGTTTCGCATCTCAACTCGCGTCAAAACAAAATTTGAAAATCGATAGCGACCGAAGGTCGCGATCATAGGCGGCTTGACCGCCGCATGAAAACCGACTCGCTAATCCGAATCGCAATGCGAGCCGCGTCACCTTTCGACAAATCAAACAGCGCTGCGAGTCACGCTAATGACTCTCCGCGCCAGTGACATGCTCCCATCCACCTTGCAACTTCGCTGCTAGAGGTGGGGGCTTCTCGCTCAAGGCAACCGATGTCGCCAGTATCGACGAGCTATCCCCGTGTGCCCCACGGTTTCGCTTCCTCTAGGCCGAAAGCGCGAGCCTCATACCTTCGTCCCTGATGTTCCGAGCAGCGTTAACGTCGCGGTCATGGGTGCGACCGCACAAGGGGCACGTCCACTCCCTAACCGACAGGTCCTTGGTTCCCGAGAAGCGGTAGCCGCACTCATGACAGAGCTGGCTCGACGGGAACAGCCGACCGACGGTGACGAGACGCTTGCCCCGGTCTTCGAGCTTGTAGCCGAGAAGGGCGCGGAACATGCCGAAGCCGTTGTCCATCGTGGACTTGCCGAGCTTCAGGCTCCGGGACATGCCCCTCATGTCAAGATTCTCCACGCACACGCAGTCGTAGCGCTCCACGAGTCCGTTCGCCGCCTTGTGGTGGAAATCCTTCCTCTGGTTTTTCATCTTCTCGTGGACGCGTGCGACCCTGAGCTTCTGCTTTCGCCAATTGGCGGAACCCTTCTGCATCCGGGAGAGCTTTCGCTGCTCACGTGCGAGCTTCCTTTCGGCATGTCGGAAGTATCGCGGGTATCCAGGGCGCTCGCCGTCGCTCGTGACGTAGAGGTCGTGGCTGGAGTAGTCGAGGCCGACGAAAGACTCGGGTTTGACCTGCTCGGGTTCTTGGGTTTCGAACTCGAACAGGACGGACACCTCAAACCTGCCAGACCTCGTGTGCTCGACCGTGACGCTCTTGATCCTCCACGACGGGTCTATCTCCCTTTTCTGCCTGACCCTCACGCTGCCGAGCTTGGGTAGGCGCAGGTAGCGCTCGTCCCCCTCGAAGCGGATGTTGCCGTTTACGAAGTTGGTCTTGTAGCAGCAGCGGCTCCTGTGCTTCGCCTTGTATTTCGGAAAACCGTGCTTCTCCCCGGCCTTCACCCGGCGGAAGAAGTTCCGGTAGGCGGCGTCGAGGTTCAGCTGGGCGTTGCAGAGGGCGAAGCTGTCCACCTCCTTGAGCCAGGGGAACTCCCGCTTGTATCTGGCAGGGGTGACCTTCAGCATCTCGCCCGTCTTCTCGTAATGGGCGATCTTGTCGGCGAGCATCCGGTTGTAGACGAAACGGGCGCAGCCGCACGTGCGCTCGATGAGAGCCGCCTGCTCACGTGTCGGGTAGGTGCGGTACACCACTGCCTTGTGCATCGTGACCGTCATTTCTGCCCCTGGCTCTCGATGTAACGGCGGATGACCTCGATGGGGGCTCCGCCTGTCGTAAGCAGGCAGAAGCTCCTGCTCCAGAAGTACTCCTTCCAGAGCTTGCGCCTGATCTCGTGGAACTCCTTCTTCAGTAGGCGGCTGCTCGCGCTCTTGTAGGCGCAGATGAACTTCGACAGCTCGGTCTTCGGCTGGGCGCGGAACAGCATGTGCACATGGTCGACATCGTGGTTCCACTCCTCAAGGGTGATTCCATAGGTCGGTGCGATGCGCTCGAAGATCTCCCGGGCGCGGTCGGATACCGCGTCGGTGATGACCCGGCGGCGGTACTTCACCACCAGCACGAGATGGTAGTGCATGAGAAACACCGAGTGGTTATTCGACTCCAACTCCACAGGTAGCACCACCTTTCGACTGATTACGACAGATGGCGTCCTTATACCCGTGACGCGGAACCCCGATTCATCTCCCACCTACTTTTCATTTAGAGGAGGGAGAATCCTCGGGGTTCTAGTTGAAATTGTCGAAAGCTGCCTCAACTTTTTCGCCGGCGTTGCGAAAAACGATTCGACAAGTCGAATGTTTGCGCCGCCCGCGGCGCAAACCCGCTGCGCGGCGATGCAAATACTCGGCATCCCTCGCATTCGCATCACCGCTTCGCTCTCGCTACAGCGAATTTCTAACACTCAGCATCCTTCGCGTTAAAAATTCGCTTCCGCTCACGGTCTTCACGCAGTTACAACGCCGCGAGGCCTCTCGCTTGGAATGAGACCTATCATTCCACGTCTACACTGCGTTTCGCCCAATCACCGTTCCGGTGATTGCAAGATGACTGTGGGTGTCGTTTTTATGGGCCCATTCGGACCCCAAAAACACCACGCCACAGACCTTGCTTATCGCCTGCTACGGCGATAAGGTTGTTGCGAAGTTGAAACTTCGCGATGAAGAATCGTGGAGTCGATTCTTCATTTTTGGAACGACGCCAGCCGTTCCCCAAGGAAAGCGAATCGCATAGCAGGTTTTGATCGGAGGCTTCTCCGATCGCTGATTCGTTTCCGGAGGAATCATGAGCAGGCTTCGCCCGCACACCGTCAAAGCATCTCTTTCCGATGAAGAGAAGAAAGCAATCGCTTCAATTGCAAAACGCCATAAGTTAAGCGAAGCTGAACTTATACGGTTTGTTTTATGCAACATCAACGAGTTTGATATTGATTTCGGTTCTGCAGAAAACGTCGACCAGAAATCTCGATCTGAAGAGATTCACATCAAGGTTTCCCCAGCAGAGAAAAAGAAAATCGAAAGCAACGCGAACTCGCTCGGTGTAACCGTCAGTTCATACGCCCGTCGCGTTCTTATCAGTGGGAAAGTCGAAAAGATTGATTTTGATCGCGGAAGTGCCGAGAAAATTTATCACGAACTTTTGAAGCAGGGCACAAACCTCAATCAGCTCATGCATTTCATAAATGCTAACGGACTTCCCTCTTATAACGAGATAGCGGTTTTCAGAACCGTTGACCACGTTACGAAAAGCGCGGATCTCGCTTTTCGATTCCTGAAAACTCTCGAGCGTCGTTATTTCATCGAAGGTGGCGAAACGAAATGACGGTTATCAAGCAGAAGATCGTTTCGAGCGATCGGTACGCAAAGAATGTCCGTAAGTACATCAACGGAAAACATGCCTTGGCCCGTGACGGTTGGAACATCGAATGCGACAAGTATTGGTTTTCTAAAATGGCGATGACCAGAAAGGTTTTTCATCACGACAAACCTTCGAGAGCCGGTGTCAAGAACGTGACTATCCTTCACCAGATTCTCGCGTTCCTGCCCGAAGAATGTTCGTGCAACGGCGGTAAGATGACTCCGGAAAAATGCATGTCGTACGCGAAAGAATGGGTCGCCCAGCATTATCAAAATCAGCAAGTTATCTTTGCGTTGCATGAAGAAAGCGATAAAGCTGGCAAACGTTATGCCGTCCACATGGCGATAAATCGAACCGATTTGCTGACGGGTAAACGCTGCGACACCGGTGGCCATCGAGGCAAATACGAGCGTGCTTCATGGGTTCGTGAACTTGATGACAAATGGAACCTCGTCCAACTTGAGAAGGGAAAGAAGAATTCGAAGATTCGTGAGCGCCAACCTCGCGAGATCGAAAAGGAAATCATCGACCGCGACGAATACAGTTACAAAAACAATCTGCGCGAGCTGATCCATATCGCAATTGACGAAGGTCGCGCAAAGAACATGGAGCAGTTCAAAAAACTACTTGCATCATGGGGTGTGGATATTTTCATCAAGAACAATCGAGTCTATGCGACAGATCTTGATATCAAAGAGGCCGGCAATCCGAAGTGCACTTTCAACCTGACTCGACTTGACGGTCGGTTTACGGTCAAGCAACTTGAGGCGGCCTTCGAAAATAACGTGAAAGAAGCCGAACGAGCCCTTCCATATGAGAAACGCTGTGAGATTTACATCCAACGTCTCAAGAAAGCGTACTCGGCGTGGGTCGAGCAGGCGAAAGCGAGTAAGGGCGTGGCCTACAATTCATTCCCCAGATTCATCGTACCGAAGTGTGATGAGGACCTGCTCGAAGATCCCGCCGTACGCGATGAACTTCTTGCGCGTCGCGGTTATGCAAGGGAGATTCGCAACCGTTACGCCGGCGCCGTTCCCGATGCCGGCGACGATCGCGTTCGCGCCGCCGGCCAGGCGCACGGCGGTAGCGCCGTGTCGCGGCAGATGGACGATCGCGTTGTCGATCGCGGTGACTACTCGCGTGGCGACGCGCCTCGCTAGCTTGGCCCTGCCCGAGTTTTCGGTGAGGTGGTCGCTATGTCTGAGTTCCGTCTTATGATCGTCGCTCTTCTTCTGGTGACCATTCTGGCCATTTTTGGCTAGGGTAAAACCTGGCCTTTAAAGACCAAAGCCGCCCCTGCCTGGGATGGCTTTGTTTCCTCGATTACCAACTCCATCCGGACACTTCCCACATTCATCCGCGTGTGTACGGATGAATGCGGGGCTCGATAGCTCGGCGGCCTGATCGGCAGGCCGACGGGAACTCTCACTCCTCGATAAAAGCCGGCACCCGGTTAGTTCTGCGCATCTTGAAATCGCCAGTCTCGTGGGAGACGTAGAGAATGCCGTCCATCCCGTCTCGCGATGCATATGACAGGTGAACCGAACCGCAATCCGCTCCATCATCGTCGAGAAGATCGAACGAATTCGGATCGCTCGTTGCGGCCAAACGACCACTCATGCAAGAGCCATCGCCATTACAGATTTGCCATTCCATGTCTTCGCCTGCGAGAATCGCCATAGACGGCCCGGTCGCGCCATCGCTGACATACATCCCGTCTATGCCAAACCCGTTTTCAGCGCCATCGATAAACGATTGCTCGGACCTATACGTCGCGAATGATGCGCACAGCGCCATTGCAAGACCGATCGCAAGGCCAACAGCCGCTATCTTTGCATAGCTCCTGCCCATCATGTCATCCTACTTTTCGCTTGCCCAGGGAAAGGCGGAAGAAGTTATTCGTCGCTGCTTTTTTGTACACCTTCTTGACGCCGTTGACGGTCTCGTAAACAACAAACGGCTGAACCTTGTGCTCGACGTTCGCCGTCGCTTTCCAAAAGCCGGCACCGTCGATGTGAATGGAATACCCAGTCGCCGACAGATTGCGCTTTGCCAGCGGTATCGATACGCCTATGCTTCCGAGACCATTCGGGAGCGGCACCGATACACTCACCGAACCGCCGCCAGACGGCTGGACGTTTATGGAACCGCCCCCGTCGATGTGAACGCCCCCCGGGGGCTGCCCAGCAACGTCGTGCCATCCGCTGGCTTTCGTTTGCACACTCCCGTATACGGTGCTGTAGCTTGGGCGCCCGCGTGTCGCATAGAGCTCAACATCATCGGATGACATCGCCTCTTCTATGATAAGGGCCGCTTCTTGCTCTGCACGTTGACGCACAATTGCCTCGACATCAGATTCACTCAGATCCGGGAACGCTAGGAATTCTACGGTTTCAGAATTGTAACCATCAGCAAATGCACCATTTGGGGTAATTAGTGACAGTCCGCCCAATGCGGCTGCCGTCAGGATTGACCTGCGAGTAATAAACAGGTTTTTCGTTGTACTCATCTTCGCCTCCAAACATCTCACCGGGGTCCTTCTGGCCAATTTTGCCCCGGCTCGGTTACTTCGGTTACTTGAGCGCTCCGATATATGCTTGTTACCCATGTACGTAATATTAATTTCGGACATATCGAAATTAATCAATGGTTGCGGGAGTTTCCGACCTCAGTGAAATGCCGCCCTATACCCACAGAATCAGTCTGGCTTGACATGTGCCAATGGCCGCTAATGGCACTTGGTCAGCAACGGTCTTAGCCCATCGGCCCCAACAGTGTCTCCTTCTGTCGCGCCGTGGGCCAGACGCACAGCGGTGGCGCCGTGTCGAGGCAGCTGGACGACCGTGTCGTCGGTCGCGGCGATTACACTCGCGGCGACACGCCTCGCTAGTTTGCCTCGCCCTATTGGCCCTAGCGCGTCGCAGTTCAATCAGCTGTTACAATTACCAACCCACAAAAAAGCCCATCTAGCAGGGTCTTTGCTGTTACAGAATCCTGAAAGAAAGGGTCGAACCGAAGTGTCTGGCCGGACGCCAATTGTCCGGGAACTGCTTCTGGCTCGACCCTCCTTTACTTTCGCCCACTCGGTGGACTTCGGGTTTAATGCTTAGGGGCGGGGATTTACCAAAGTGAAAAATTAATGAAAAGAAACCCAGTGCAACAAATGCCATGGTGAGGGCTCGAATTGGCCATATAGATCTAAAATAGTCACGATATACAAATGTCGAGAGACGTTGGGGATAGAGATGAAAAGAACTAAGGGTTTTCTTTTGTTGGTAATGATGCTGCTCGGACTGTTCTGCCTGGGTGGCCCTTCTTGGGCCGAGGCTGCCTGTCCTGAAGGTGAGCCTCAGCAGTCTTATACGGGCAGTCTGCTGATAACTGCCAAGGAGGGCGATGCCGACTCTCAGTCTGGGGTAAATCCCCTTGCCACTTTTGAGGGGGACGGCGGAACGGTCAAGCTTGACCATATTGGTAGCGGGATTTTGAGGTGGCAAGTTCTTCCGGACAAAATTGCGAACGATCCCTTCTCTTTTGCTGGAACGATATATCTATACAAGGTTGTGAGCGGAAAACAAAAATACGTCGATTGCTATCCGACGAACGGGTCTGGAATTGCATTCACCGGCATTTCGGGGCAGATTGATACACATGTACGAAAGGGAACCTATGTGGTGCGTTGGGTTGGAGCTGCTGCGGGCCCGATATGGCTTGCGGTCTTGCGCCCCGATGTCCAAATAGGTTTCTCTCTCTAGACGGGAAGTTGCTCATGGACGCCATATATGACGGAGATGACTGGGTCGATCATTATACTTGGCGCCTGGTCGGCTCGGATGACAATGGGGATGTGGTGTTTGATGGACTATGTCCAAAACATCTCCATCCTTTTGTCTCGTCGTTAATTGAGAGTTCTGCTCGTGTTGCCCCCTACAGCTCGGCATCGCTTCATGATACGGGCGTTTTGAAGACCATAAGGGAATCAATTGACGATGGCACGATGAGCGGCCCGCTGTTTTCTCGGCTTGTGGGGCTAGATGAGATTGACTCGAAACGACTGCTTGCGGGCGAAAAAGTGGAACTCACTTATCGGTCGATGATTTCAATCCTGCGGCTAGCCGATGTTCTTCGCAAATAAATGAGGCTTATAGGACAAAATGTGTGTCTACTTTAGGGGCATCGGCGCAGGTCGATGCCCCTTTTTCAGCCGTTTAAATTCCGTGCCCGCTTTTAACCGCTCGGACAGAATGTGTGTCCGGTTGCCTATCGTTCCCGCAGGTGGATAACCTTTTCCGGAACCGTTAAACACCCTTTCGGAAGAGGTGCCCATGAAGGCCTTGATGGCCCGTGCGAGCTAATTCTTAAAAGCATCAACCTTCTCAACTGCGGCAGATCGGTCTGCTATCTCGCGTTCGAGTCGTTGAACGATTTCCTGTGTGTTGCTCATGCTATCCCTTTCCCTCGGGTGTTCTGCCTAATATATCGCCCCGTGCGGACACGATTCTCACCTAAGGAATGGCAATAGTGTGTTCATAAACACGCAGATAGACGACTTAACAGGATTCGATTTACGGGGCGATTGAACCTGTGGTGGTGCGGATGCCCCGACCCGCGCCACGACTTAACCGCCGTTATGTTAGCGACATGTCTAACATAACGGCGGCGCAGGCCGCTCACTCCCTGCGGCAACGCCGATTCCGGGAAGGCGCGCCGGGGCTATGCCGACCTGAGTATCCTCTCGGCCTTCTCGATCGCGGCCGAGCGCAGAAACTCCGACTTCCGCATCCCGCACGCGGCGGCCGCCCTCTCGATGAGGTCGGCGCCCGTCTTCGGGCACTTGAAAGACAGGTTTGCGTTGGCCTCAACCTCGGAAAGCCTGGGGCGGCCGACTCGGAGGTTCACCAGGCTCCCCTCCCAGGAGTCGGATTCGTATTCCGCGCACTCGCGCTCGATGTCCTCGTCCGTGATAACGGATCCGTTTGCAAGCCTATATTCCATCAGTAACCTCTCCTTCTCGCGTTCTCGATCTCCCTCAGCGTCTTCTTGCTCGGCGGCGTCATGGCGTGGTAGACGAGCCACGCGCCGTCGGCCAGGAGGACACCGACCATCTCGATGTACCGGCCTTGCGGGTCGTAGCCCGTCCGCATCTCGCGCTCCCCGGGTATGCGGACGGCTGCGAAGCAGTAGCTCTCCCACGCCGCCTCGACATCACCGTCATCTAGCTCGGGGTGCCGCTCGTGAACTCTCTGGTGTATCCGGACCATGAGCCTCCAATCTTTACGATAGTATTCTACTACTATTTGGTAGTAGAATACTATCCGTCCCAACATATTCCATTAGCCGTTCGTCCCAAAACGTATGCTGAACGGCACTTGCAAATCGGGCAGCCGAGACCGTGCAAATCGAGTGTCAAAACCTAGTGCCAAAACCCTCCTGTTAAACCTCATGGGAAAATCAAACTACGAGGCAGGAGGCTAAAAATGACACGATACGGCTACGCACGCGTGAGTACGAAGGAACAGAAATTAGATCGCCAAATCGAAGCTCTGATCAATGCCGGCGTACCCTACGAGCGCATCTTTAAAGACAAAGAGACTGGCGCACGCGAGGGCGACCGCACGCAACAGAAAAAGTTGTTCAAAAAAATGAAACGCGGGGATGAGGTGGTGGTCGAATCTTGGGAGCGTTTGACCAGATCGACCAGACAGCTGTTGAACTATGACCTCATGTTTCGAAACCTCGGTGTGAAGCTGACTTCCCTGAAACAACCAGTCGATCTCGATACCGCCTTCGGCCGTTTCGTTCTCGGCACCCACGCCTGCACTGCGGAACTTGAGCGTGACCTGATCAGACAGCGCCAGGCCGAGGGCATCGCCGTAAAACGGAACCATGGCGGCAACGTAGGCGGCCGTCCGCGCATCGCGAACGTCAAGGCCGATGCTGCCGTGAAACTCTACCTCGCCCGCGAGACGCCAATTCCCGACATATGCGCCGCAACGGGTATCTCGAAATCGACCCTGTACCGCGTGCTCCGCGAGCGCGGGTTAGTGGGCGTCAGAAGATAAATCCGAGTGCGCTACTATATAAGAGTGCGGTATTTCTCCAACTGAAACCCTGCGTGAACGCATGACCTGAGACGCCTTTTTAGAACTCACCGATCGCAGGATGACTACAAATCAACAGCCGCCGTGCATTGTTCCCAGCCGCTTGGCATGGCGGAGCCATGCCGTTGTTGATTGGAGTACCGCAATGGCAGACGAAAGAAAAATCAGGGAAATCTACGGCGTGAAGTCCGTCCACGAGGAGGCCGCCGAGCGGACCGAGGCGACGTGGCGGGAGAAACTACTGCGCGAGGCGGCCGACCTCAGGACTGAGAACGCGCTACTCAGGGCCCAGCTTGACGAATTCAACCGTAAGCTCGTCGAGGCGAGAGACCAGAACGAAAGACTTGAGGCCGACTGCAATGAGCGGGTCGCCTTTATCGAGGAGAAGTTCGAGCTCGATACCGCGAGCCTCGAGTTCGAGAACAACGAGCTCCATGCCGCGAGCGTCAGGTACCTCTCCCGTGCCAGGGAGCTCGACAGGCAGGTCGTCCAACTCCATGCCGAGGCCGTGGCCATGGTCGATGAGATCGAGCGGCTGCGCGGCGAGCGTGACGCCGCACTGAAAGCCGAAGCCGACACACTCCTAGCCCAGCGCGACCTGACGGCCGAGGTCGCCGCCCTCAAGGACCGCCTTGCTGTAGCCGAACAGCGGGCGGCCGTGGCCGAGGCAAAGATCGAGGTCATGACCCAGATGAAGGACGAGTAGCCCCGCGCTTCTCCTGTCAGGCTGCTGATTTCTAGGAACCTTCTAGAGCACTTCCAGAAGGTTCCTAGAACCGGGCGCGGTATCTTCAATCGGCACGATGTCTCGGTAGATCAGGCGATGTCTGTCGTCGCGCCATTCGTCGCCGTGATAATGTCCGAAGAACCAGGCTCGGTAGCCGAGCCGGCCGTCGAGCTCGGCAAGGAATCGCTGAAGTCGGTCGCCCCGATACTCACGTCCGCGCTCCCGGCACAGCTCTCTGGCCAGGGCAGCAGGAGCCTCATGCGTCACCACGTAATCGACCCTCCAGCCTACGCGGTTGAGTGAGGCGCGGCAGTGGTCCATCTCCTCCTCGCTCGGCATCTCCTCGGGCCACCAGCTCCTCCCCTCCTTGCGATACTGCCTGTCGTTGCTCGCGGCGCCGCCCATGGCAAGGACCGTGAGCCCGCCGATGTCGAACACCTCGCCGCGCATCAGGTGCAGCACGTGCGGTCGCGCCTCATGAACGAGGCCGTCGCTCCACTCCCGCACCGGCAGTTCTACCAGGGCGTGGTGGTTCTCATGATTTCCATCGACGAAACACGTAGTCCACGGTTTGGACTCAAGCCAGTCGAGCCAATACCTCTCAGCATTCGAGCCGTCCCAGACAAAGCCGAAGTCACCGGCCACGATCACCGCGTCATCGCGCGTCAGCGTGCGGCCCAGTGGCCAAGACTTGAAGGCGAACCTGCTGGACCCGTACTCGGCCCTGCCGTGCACGTCGCCTGTCACATAGACCGTCATCAGTACGCACCCCACGGCAGGAGTTTGTCCCCGAGCCTCACGATCCGGTCATACAGCACCGTGTGCCGTTCGTCCGGGTTGCCGTCTCGGTGAAAATGGCCGTAATACCAATGTTTATAGTCCAGGCGGTCCTCGAGCTCGTCGAGGAATCCGGTCAGCCGGTCCACATCAGGGCGTTCCCAGCCTGGGTCCGGATAGAGCGTCGGCGAGAGCATGCGCGTGGCGCAGGTATGGGTGATGACGCAGTCGACCTTCCAGCCGACCTCGTCGAGCTTTGTCCGCGCGGTATCGAAATCGCGCTCGTCCGGGAGCTCCTGAGGCCACCAGCTGGAATAGGGCACGCGGTATTCCCTGTCCACGCTCGTGGCACCGCCCATGGTGAAAATTGTCGAACCGTCGAGCTCAAAGACCTCCCCGCGCATGAGTCGGCGGATGGATGAGGTATCCGACAGGCGTTGCGTCAGCCCGCCGTGCCACGGCTCCATGGGACGCTCCCCCCAGTGGTCGAAGCGCTCGTGGTTGCCGTCAACGAACAGCACCGTGTAGGGCCGCGACTCCAGCCAGGCGATATCGGCGCATTCCTCGGCAGAGAAATCCCACGGAAAGCCAAAGTCACCGGCAACGATGAGATAGTCGTCGCTAGCAAGACTATCGCCAAGCTCCCAGTCGCGGAGCTTTTGCATGTCGAGCCCGCTGTGGATGTCGCCCGTCACATAGACCGTCATCGGATTACCACTTCCCTCTTGTACGTCGCCAGCTCGCGCTCGACCTGCCTGTCGCCGGTCTCGTTGACCCACCAGGGCCATTTCACCCGGCCGCACGGCTCGTCGACTCCGGCGAACCATTCCCTCAGCTCGTCGAGGCTCACCGGGGAGTGCCCGTTGGCATCGCAACCGACGTCATAGCGCAGAAGGCCCTGCTTGCGGTTGAACTCGTTGTACGCGCCGCCGCCGCTGTGGATGTGCCCGTGGAGGTGCCACGACCCATGGTTCATGCCCTGCCAGTCGGCCATGGGGTAATGGCTCAGGACGATCTTCTGCCCGTCGATCTTGAGCACGCAGATCGGCGGCTCCACGGTGAAGGCGCCCGCGACCGCCGGCTGGGTCCAGTCCTTGTCGTGGTTTCCCGGGACGAGGTGGATGCGCCTGCAGGCGATCTGCTTGCGCAGCCCGTAGGCGTCCTGGGCGGTCATCTTGAATGAGAAATCCCCCAGGATGTAGAGCTCGTCGTCCACGGCAACCTTGCCGTTGATGTTGTCGACGATGGCGTCGTTCATCTGCCAAATCGTCTCCCACGGGCGGTCGGTGAACTTCAGCACGTTCTCATGCCCGAAGTGGGTGTCGCTGGTAAACCAGATCATTTTTATGTCTCCTTTTATCGCTAAAAAACGTTCTCCTTCGAGGTCAGGAGACGTTTTATGAGCGACATGAGGTGCATATCCCTCATGTTTCAAGCTCCAATCTGCCGGATTTGCCCAACTATATAAGTTTACGCCCACGCGCGAAGGTTGATTTCCGATCTCAGCCGAACACATTGAGCTGATGGCTCGCTCCCGCAGTTAGCCGAACGCCCCCGAGGCCCCATCCGGGACCCGGGGGCGGCATTTTCCCAGTTGAAGGAACGGTGGAGATGTGTTTCGATGGGTCCGGTGGCCAT
>CALHJX010000095.1:0-12851 GCA_938033385.1 uncultured Collinsella sp.
GAGGTCGACGGCGTGAACGACGTCACCTGCTGGTGCTGGCCCGAGAGCCTGTGGGCGCCCATCAGCTATACGCGTACCGTGCTCGCACGCGATGCCAAGGCCGCCGGCGTAACCGAGGGCGTCGCCGCCCAGGATGCCGCCCTCATGGGCGAGCCCGCCGCCGATTCCACGCAGGTCCCCGCGCCCACCTACCAGCACAGCTCACTCGACTGGCGCGACTGGTGGTGCTCGGACGATGCGCAGATCTACCAGTTCATCGGTCAGGACAACATCTACTTCTACTGCATCGCGCAGACCGCCATGTGGGAAGCCCTGGGCTGGAACCTCACGCAGAGCACCGTCAGCGCCTGCTACCACCTGCTCTACATGGGTAAAAAGGCCAGCTCGTCCTCGCAGACGCCTCCCCCGCCGGCAGACGACCTGCTCAACCACTACACCTGCGAGCAGATGCGTGCGCATTGGCTGTCGCTCGGCCTGTCCGAGAAGCCGGTGAGCTTTAGCCCCAAGGCATACGACACCCGCGTGATCGGCAAGGACAAGAACGGCAACGAGGTGCGTGCCTGCGACAGCAAGCGCGTCATCGATCCGGCCCTTAAGGAGAGCGCCCTTTTGACCGGCGTCTTCAACCGCCTGGCCCGCAGCTGCTTCTACGGCGTCGCCGTCAAGGAGGGCGACGAGAGCCCCTATCGCAACGGCTGCATCCCCGCCGGTGCCGCCTCTGCTGCCGTGGTCGAGGCTGCCGAGCAGGCCGCCCTTGCCTTTGAGCAGGCCATGTACAAGTTCGAGACGCACCGCGCGCTCGCCGTGTGCGACGACTACCTGCGCGCCGCCAACAAGCGCTGGAGCGACGCCTCCAAGGCCGCCAACAAGCTCGAGGGTAGCGAGGCAAACGCCGCAATGACGCAGGCACTGGTCGACGCCTTTACCGAGCTGCGCGTGGCGACCGTGCTCATGCACGGCATCGTCCCGGCCGGCTGCGAGCTCATCTGCGAGTACTTCGACGTCGACCCGGTCGCTTTCTTTAGCTGGGATAACATCTTTGCCTCCACGGACGAGTTCGTGGAGAGCCTAGGCGAGAAGCCCGGCGAGCACCGCGTGAAGCCGCTGCCCCCGCGCTTCGACTTCTTCAGCAAGCACGAGAGCCAGTACTAGAGCACGCTAGCAGCGGCGTGCCTGGAAAGTAGTCAATTTGGGACGGGGCCATTTTGACTACTTTGCCGTAGTCGCGCCAGCATTGATCGGTTTTGTCAAAAGCAGTCAAAATAGCCCCGTCCCAAATTGACTACTTTTAATGGAATGGGAAGGAAAGACGGATGTCCAAGCCGCGTCGTCGTAAGCAGAAAAAGCAGGTCAAGGCCGAGCTCAAGCTCAGGCAGTTTGCCGCTACCGAGCTTTCCGACCAGCTTGCCGCCCTTCCCTACGCCGCCGACCTGCCGCGCTTTATGGTCGACACGGTCGCCGGCACCTAGGCCCCCGCCGATGCCGAGCTCATGATCGAGGGCTTTGGCGCTGCGGCCACACGCCCGGTCACGCTGCGCGCCAACACGCTCAAGGCGACTGCCGAAGACATCGCCGCCGCACTCGACGAGGCCGGCATCGCGCACCAAACCGTTACCTGGTATCCGGACGCCTTCATCCTACCCGAGGCCCAGGTTTCCGACCTGTGGGACCTCGACATCTACCGCGACGGCAAGATCTACTTGCAGAGCTTGTCGTCCATGATGCCGCCGTTGGTCCTGGGCGCTCAGACCGGCGAGGACATCCTGGACATGTGCGCGGCCCCCGGTGGCAAGACGACGCAGATCGCCGCCCTCACCCAGAGCCAGGCACACCTCACGGCCTGCGAGATGAACATTCCCCGCGCCGAGAAGCTCGAAGCCAACCTCCACCGCCAAGGCGCAAAAAACGTGCCCGTCATGCGCATCGACGCACGCGAGCTCGACGAGTTCTTCCGCTTTGACCGCATCCTGCTCGACGCCCCCTGCACCGGCACGGGCACCGTCATCAGCGGCAACGAAAAGAGTCTGCGCGGCCTCACCGAGCAGTTGCTCGGCAAGTGCGCCCGCTCGCAGCGAGCACTTCTGGACCGCGCCATGGGAGCCCTCAAACCGGGCGGCACGCTCGTCTATTCGACTTGTTCGATCTTGCCGCAGGAAAACGAGGACGCCCTGCAAGAGGCCCTCGACAAGCACATGGACTGCGAGCTCATCCCCCTCGACGGCACGCCGAGCGAAAGTGAAACGCGCCGTGCTCAGGAAGCTGGCGAAGAGCCGCGCGTCGAGAGCAACGCCCTCACCGAGGCCATCGCCGCCGGCCACGTCTCGGCCATTGCCAACGGAATGCCCGGCACGCTGACCATTCCGCCCAGCCGCGACTTTGAGGGCTTCTACATCGCCCTGATCCGAAAACGCAGCTAGCGCACGGATTCAAAACTCAACAAACTATCTCCGTGCGCGCCTGTCCTGCTGGTCACGGTGCTGCTTAAGTGCCTCGCGTTCCTTGCGCTCGGCTCTTTTGCCCTTAATGGCCGTGACCACCAAGTAGATGATCGCGGCGGCAACGATTGCGCCCACACACAGGCCAATCGAGCCCAACATTGCTGTGAATTCCATACCGCGTCACCTCTCTTTTAAACGGGACATTCAAGATAGCACCTCAATACCCGCCACCACAGCTCCTTCACGTTCTCCCGCCCTTCGGTCTAACGGATGGTGCGGCGGGGAAAAATCAACTCGTCAAACGATTTAGCAAGCACAACGCTGCCGGCACCCCGCCGGCCACCATCGCATAGAATCGAGCCCCCATGGATACTCTCAACGATTTGAACGAGCGCGTCGACGCCTTTGTCGGCACCAGTTCCTTCGACGCGCCTGCCGCGACTAACGACCAGGCCCCCATCGATGTGCCCGCCGAGGTTCACGAGGGCATCGTCGCCTCGGTCGATTTTTCCGAGGTCGAGCTTGCAGACGAGTTCACCGAGCCCCAGGTAGCCGTGACCCCCAACGGACTGCTCCCCATGGAGCCGCTGCCCATCGACGGGCGTCTGCGCAAGGCGGCCCTCCGCATGCCCGACGAGATCGAGGAGGCCAGCGGTTTTACGCTCTTCGGCCGTCGCATCAAGTCGCTTATCTACACCACCGACGTCGCGGTCATCCGCAACTCCAACGCCGATGCCGTCTTTGCCGTATACCCCTTCACGCCACAGCCTGCCATTACGCAGGCGCTGTTGACCGTCGCCGAGTGCCCAGTCTTTGTAGGCGTGGGTGGCGGAACTACGACCGGTAAGCGCTCCGTACAGATGGCAGCCGTCTCCGAGATGCAGGGCGCGGCGGGCTGTGTGGTCAACTCCCCCGCCACTGCCGAGATGGTCGAGCACATCACCAACATCGCCGACATCCCCGTCATCGCCACAGTCGTACGTTGCGACGATGATGCGCATGCCAAAGTGCGCGCCGGAGCCAAGATTCTCAACATCGCCGCCGGCAAAAACACGCCCCAGGTCCTACGTGAACTGCGCGAGCACTATCCCACCCTGCCGCTCATCGCACCGGGCGGCAAGACACCCGAGAGCATCCGTGAAACCATCGCCGCCGGTGCCAACGCCATCATTTGGACACCGCCTTCGGCCCAGCAGCTGCAGACCGACATGATGCAGCGCTACCGCAAGATGAAAGAAGACGCCACGCCCGTCATCTCGCGCGACGATGTGCCCATTATCGACCAGGTTGCCGCCGCCGAGGTCAGCCAGGTCGAGAACATGAATCCCGACGTGCCGATTCCCGACGAAGTCATCGAACGCGTCGCTTCGATCCACGAGCGCGTCGAGGAGCATCGTGCCAACCGTGGGCTCAAGCCGTCACTGCACGGATTCTTCTTCCGCGGCAAGAAGCACTAACCGCAACAGCAAGGCCCGCCCCACAAACGTGAGGCGGGCCGTTTTCGTTTGAGCAATCGTGCGCAACGCGATGGGCCAAGTTAATCCACGCGTTTGTCGCCCATAAAGAAGAGCGCCACCGTACCAGGTCCGGTGTGCGAACCGATCAGAGCACCAATGCTATTGATCTCAATCTTGCCTTTGAGCTGCGGAACTTGTTCCTTGATCAGCGCCGCAACGGCCTCGGCATCCTCGCGGCACGCCGAATGGGACAAGATACACTTACCCGAATAATCCGCACCGTCCTGCACGTGTGCCATCATGGTCTTAGCCATCTCGGAAATCGCGCGCTTCTTAGTGCGAATTTTCTCACGTGGCGACAGCTTACCTTCGCAATCGACCGTCATAAGCGGGCAAATCTTAAGCGCCGTGCCAATGATCGCGCTCGCGGCCGAAATGCGACCGCCGCGCAGGTAGCTCGACAGATCGGTCGAGAAGAACCAGTGGTGCAGGTTGAGTTTATGCTCCTCAATCCAAGCGGCCGTCTCGTCGAGTGAAGCCCCGCTATCGCGCACGTCGGCGGCATATTCCAGCAACAGACCAAAGCCCGAAGACGCCCCCAGCGAATCGATGACGCGCACCTTGCCGCCCTGGGGATAGCGATCCGCGAGCATCTGCGCCGCGACGCAGGCCGATCCATACGTGCCCGAAATACCCGACGACAACGTCAGGTGCAGCACGTCTTTACCCTCGGCAACAAACGGCTCCCAAAACTCCTCGTACTCACCCACGCTCACCTGAGACGTCTTGGGCATGGCGCCCGCGGCAATCTGGGCAAAAAACTTGTCCGGCGTAATCGACTGATACAGATCGTCCGTATAGACAACATCGTCGATCTCGTAATGAAAACACACGACAGGGATATTGCGCGCCGCAAAGAACTCACGGGTTCGGTCGGCGGCGGATTCACAGGTCAGGACAAAATCACTCATATGAGGCTCCTTACTCATTGCTGCGCAAATTATCGCACAGTGAGCCTACATGCGGTACATATGTCCACTATTTACCAAATCGAACCAAATATAGTGAACATCTTTACCACCATCGTCTCCACCGGCCCCATGCATAAATATCTGAGAAAACACCCTCTGTCGTCTCCACCCGACCAACACATCTACCTTCACTAAATCGATTTACCAAACCGTTCAGCCGACAATTCAGCCGCTGGCGCAAAATCGAAACAAAAGCGGCGCATACTGATAAACGTTTGATGCTGTTTATCAGTTTTACCAGCCCCATCGGAAGGTGTTTCATGGTCGCATTCGATCGCAACCCGCAAGACTTCAAGTATCTGCGCCTGCTGTCGAGACAGTTTCCCACCGAACAATCCGCATTTACCGAAATTATCAACCTCTCGGCCATCCTTAACCTACCCAAGGGCACCGAGCATTTTATGAGCGACGTGCATGGTGAGTACGAAGCCTTTATGCACATCCTCAACAACTGCTCGGGCGTCGTGCGCGAACATGTCGACGAGATCTTTGGCGACACGCTCTCCTTTGACGAAAAGGGCGAGCTGTGTACGCTCATCTACTACCCGCGCGAGAAGATCGACCTGGTCCGCAGTCAGCGCGAGGACTCGCCCACCTGGTACAAGACGATGCTTGACCAGCTCATCATGGTCGCTCGCTCGCTTTCAAGCCGCTACACGCGCTCCAAGGTGCGTAAGGCCATCCCGCGCGATTACGCCTATATCATCGACGAGTTGTTGCACACGCACCCGGACGAGAACAACTATCGCGTGCGCTATCACGAGCGCATCGTGGAGTCCATCCTGGAGACCGCCAGCGCCGACGACTTTATTGAGTCGCTCGCCTCGCTCATCAAGCGCCTGGCCGTCGACCACCTGCACCTGGTGGGCGACATCTTCGACCGCGGCGGCGGCGCGGCCAAGATTATGGACCGTCTGCTCACCTACCATTCGCTCGACATCCAGTGGGGCAACCACGACCTGCTGTGGATGGGCGCTGCGGCCGGTGAGCCCGCCTGCATCGCCACGGTGTTGCGCAACAACCTACGCTACGACAACTACGAGATCCTGGAGAACGACTACGGCATCTCGCTGCGTGAGCTTGTCGCCTTTGCCGATGCCACCTACACCGCCGTTGAGTCCATCACCCCGCTGATCAAGGCCATCAACGTGCTGCTCTTTAAGCTCGAGGGCCAGATTATCCAGCGCCACCCCGAGTTCGATATGACCGACCGCCTGTTACTCGACAAGATCGACCACGACACCGGCACGGTCACGCTCGCCGACGGCAGCGTGTGGCCGCTCACGACCAACGACTTCCCCACCGTCGACCCGGCGGACCCCTATACGCTCACGTCTCAGGAGCAGCACATCATCGACAAGCTCGTGTCCGAGTTTGTCACCGCCGATCACCTGCATCGCCATATCGATTTCCTCTATTCCCACGGCTCGATGTACAAGGTCGCCAACGGCAACCTGCTCTTCCATGGCTGCGTGCCGCTCAACGAGGACGGCACCTTTAGCAGCATGAACTGCCTGGGCACCTGGCACGCTGGCCGTGATTATCTCGATTTTTGCGACCACATCGCCCGCCGCGCGTGGCGCGTGGGCGACCGCGATGCCCTCGACTGGATGTGGTACCTGTGGATTGGCTTCAATTCACCCGCCAGCGGACGCCTGGTGCGTACCTTTGAGCGCGCCTATATCGCCGATAAGAGCACCTGGGTCGAGCCGATGGACCCGTACTTTACGCTTACCAAGTCGCCCTCGGTCTGCGATGATATCATGCGCGAGTTTGGCGTCGCGCCCATGGCATGCTCGCCGACCGGCCACATCATCAACGACCACACGCCCGTTAAAACCACCAAGGGCGAGCAGCCCATCCGCGCCGAGGGCAAGCTACTGGTCATCGATGGCGGCTTCTGCCGCGCTTACCATCCCAAGACGGGCATCGCCGGCTATACGCTTATCTCGAGCTCGCGCGGCTGCCGCCTCAAGTCGCACCGGGCCTTTACGACGGTTGCCGAGGCACTCACGCGCAACGTGGACATCGAAAGCGAGACCAACCGTTTTGACCAAGCAGACCGTCGCCGCATGGTGAGCGACACCGATACTGGCGCCAAGATTCGCAGCCAGATCCAGGACCTGCGCCAGCTGCTCGATACATATAGAAACGGTGCTATCGAAGAGCGCGTCTAGCCCCACCCGCGGGGATTGGCTAAACTTGCTGAGTTTGTCATCCCCACGGCGTCCCCGCGCCACCCTAAGGCAGGTACCATGCAAAAGCTCCTTGCGCAGATCATGAAATTTGGCGTCGTCGGTGTCATTGCCACGGTTATCGACTTTGGCATTATGAATCTGCTCCACTACGGTCTCGGCCTCAACATCCTAATCGCCAACACCAGCGGCTTTATCATCTCACTCATCTTTAACTACCTCGCAAGCATGAAGTACGTGTTTGCGCACAAGGAAGGCATGAGCCGCCGCCGCGAGTTCATCATCTTTGTCGTGCTGTCCGTGATCGGTTTGGTGCTCAACGACGGCATCGTGTTGGCGCTCAACGCCGGTCTGGGACTCGAGGCCAATATCGCCAAGATTTGTGCCACCGCGCTTGTCATGGTCTACAACTTTGTGACCCGAAAAATCTTCCTGGAGGGCGACGAGACAAAATAGCTCGAAACCCCTGCAGCATTACGGCGCCCACGGACGACGCGCACTCAGCGCAGTATCGTCCGTGGGTGTCGCTCGTTTACGGGCAAATTTTCAACGTTTGCGGATTAGCTCTTGAAAATTTGGCGAGTTCATATAGTTCTTGGCAAAGACCTTACGTTTCCCTTGTAAAAGCTCTAAAGTATCCTCTGCTCGATTCATCAACGCATTGGATGTGATTACGTGCGCAAGGCGCTGGCACAACCTCATACCAAGCAGTTCCTCAAGTTTGCTGTCGTGGGTCTTATCTCCTTTGGCATCGACTGGGGCATGCTCATTGCGCTCGTCGAGCTGTTCCACCTCGACTTTTTGATGAGCACCACGGCTTCGTTTATCACGTCCGTCGTGGTCAACTACTGGCTCAGCATGAAGTACGTGTTCGACCACCGCGAAGGCATGAGCCGCAAGCGCGAGTTCACGATCTTCACCATCCTGTCGGTGATCGGCCTGGGCCTCAACGACCTGTACATGTTTGTGGGCGTCACGTTTTTGAGCATCGGCTACCAGGCCATGAAGGCCATCGCCACGTTCCTCGTCACCTGGTACAACTACTTCAGCCGCCGCTTCTTCCTCGAGGGCGCACGGTCGTAGTCGATTCACTATTTGCTTGAATGTATAACCGGTTGGAATTCCCGTTCCAACCGGTTTTTTGTTTGCCGAGAGACCCGGCGATCCAGTCCCATTCGCATGAAAAACGGGCGGCTCGGATGTTGGTCCGAACCGCCCGTCTGGCGCGCTATGTCGAGGCCTCTAGCCTGTAACGTAATACCAGACTACGTTGTCGCCGTTTGAGAGAACGTAGTTACTACAGGCCGTCATGGGCGTTGTGCCGTTGACGGAGTACATCCACCCGCTCATGCCGCCGTACTGTTTCTCGGCCAAACCACCAATCGCGGAAACATACGTGCCGTACGACGAGCCGTGTGCGTTGACAGAAAGGCCCAGCGCGCACAGGGCATCGTAAACGGTAGCGCCTTCGTTAAAGGTAAAGGTGCCACCAGAGGACACAGGATTGCCCACAGCACTCGATGTGACCGAAACCGTCACCGTTACGTAGTTGGACTCCTGCGAGCCGCCCTGACCGCCCGAGGAAGCGCTTCCGCCATTAGAGGATGAGGCTCCATCAGACGACTGACCGCCGCCCGAAGAAGCACCGCCAGACACATTGGAAGTATCACCGGCTCCCGTATTTTGGGCAGCGGATTTATCGCCAGACCTCTTGCTGTCCTGACCATCGGACTTCTTGCTATCCGAGCTTTTGTCCGATTCCTTGTGCGAAGACTCGGAATCATCCTTGGCGTCGTTCGAGCCCTTGGACTCGTCTTTTGCATCATCCGAAGATTTGGAATCCTTGGAACTGGCCTCGCCCGAAGCGGTAGACGAGCCAGACCCCTTGGTGTCCTTGGCGACGACGCTCTCCCCCGTCACGGTCTGAACGATCCAGTCAATGGACCAGGCGCCGCTCTCGGAAGGATGGACGAAGCCCAGCGAGACGACGATCAGAATGGTGCACGCGGCAGCAAGAACGCCAAGGAGCGCCTTGCGACGAGATGCGGACGCCGCCGAAGCGGCGCCCTGTTGCTTTGCATCGTCGAACTGAATGAACGAGGAATCTGGTTGCTTGGGGTCAGCGTCCTTGGATTTATTGGACACAACCCTCACCTACCGACGTTTGGTGAACACGAACACGCCAACGATGGCGAGACCGATGACGCCGGCGGCAACGCCAACAATAGCGAGCGGGTTGGTGCCAGTCTCCTGCTCGGAAGCACTAGAGGACTTCTTAGCAGTGATCGTAGAAGCAGCACCCGTATCGGACTTGGAATCGGACTTCTTGTCGGACTTCTTGTCGGACTTGCTGTCCTTCTTGTCAGACTTGTTGTCAGACTTCTTGTCGGACTTCTTGTCGGACTTGTTGTCCTTGGTCTCGGTCTTGGTCGACACCGTCGTCTTGGTCACCGGCTTCTTGCCCGGGGCAATAGCGCCGCCCTTCGAGCCGGAGCCAGAACCCGCGCCAGCGCCAGTGCCGGAACCAGTACCGGTACCAGAACCGCCGCCGCCATTCGAACCAGCGCCGCCATCACCGCCAGGGTTAACGGCATTCTTGGTCCACTTGGCATACAGCGTCAGATCGGCCGTCACCGGCGTGCTAAAGTCATACGCCTGCGTACAAGCCTCATCGGTATACCAACCGCCGAAAGTGTAGCCATCGCGCGTCGGATCGGCCGGCTTGACCAGCTTGCCATCGGCCGTAGCAACAAACTTAGTGTCGCAAGCAGACCCGCCGTTGGAGTTAAAGGCAACCGTCCAAGACTCGACAGCTCCAAGTTTAAACAGCGTGCCCGAATCATTAATGTAGTAGAGATTGCCAGAAGCATCGGCAATGACCGGAGAGTCACAGTACTGGTAATGGCCAGCCGCATCATAAATCTGCGTCGCCTCTGCATCGCCGAGCGTATAGCGATACACGCCACCACCAGCAGAGTAGTTGACGTAATCCTTGCTATCCGCGCTGTTAACGGTGAAGTACACATAGGTCTTGCCGCCCTGAACACTCACCAGCGGAGTAGCAGCAATACCGTTGAGGCCAGCCGGCAGCGCCTTGCCGTCGGCAGCAGCGACCATCGTGGTCTTACCCGTCTTCAGGTTATAGAGAACCAGAGCAGAGCCCGTAGCCGTCTGTCCGCCGACAATCAGATTGTCACCAGACACCGCAGGGGCGCTCAGATTATTCGTAAGGCCCAGATCAACCGTCTTCTGTTCACTCAGCACGCCCTTCGCCGAAAGCGAAATCACATGGAGCTTTCCGTCGTGCGTCATCTGATAGAAGGTCGAACCATTGGACGGATCGGCAATGCAATCGGCATTTGCGACAGCGCCGAGCTTTATGGTCGAAACGACATCGCCCGTCGTCTTATCAATGCACTTAAGCGTACCCGCGCTCGTAGGAACGATGGCATACTTATCCGTCAAAGCCGCACCAGTCCAGTAATAGCCCTCGGCAGGGTCGATGTTCTGCCAAGAAACTTCGCCCGTGGCAATCTTAATGCGCGCAAAGGAGCCGTTGCCGTAGGTCGCGTTGTAATTCTCGTCATACGAAATATCGACCGAGCCTACATAAACGTACTCGCCGTCCGAAACGACGGTGCAGGAGCTCTGCGTCAAGTCCGTCAAACCAGGCGTCAGCCACTTGCAGATCAGCTTGTCTGCAGTAATCGCCTGGACCGCACCGCCGTTGAGCGGAACGATGATAAGGCCATTGGTATAGATCGGACGAGAGGTATAGCTCACCTTGGAGGCGAGCGGCGCAGAGGCAACCTTTTTGCCCGTGGACGAATCGATCTTAATGAGCTCGTTCTCGGTCGCGATGTACACAAAGCCGTTAGCAATGACAGGCTCGCTGCAGTTGGCATACTGCTGACCAGACTCGGCCTTCCAATCGAAGGCCCACTTAAGACCGGCGGCCTGCGCAGGCGTCTTGGCATCCGTTACGGTCGAACCGTTGCCACTGTTGCCGTAGCCGGCCCACTCGGCATCCCAATCAGGAGTCGTCGCGCTCGGATCCACGACAATCTTGTCGGGATCGGGCATGGGCGAATTATCGGTGGTATAGGCAAGCGTGACCTTATCGCCGCTCTTGAGCGTAATCTGATTGGCGCAGAGTAAGGAGGGCTCTCCGTTGATATACAGATGCCAATATTTATTGGTCGCAGCATCCCAACCATACGGCTTGTGATCGAACGGCGAAGTAATGGAATTCAGGAACCAGTACTCACCGCTCTGGGAGCCGTTGTACGCAACGCCCTTGGCCTTCAAAACTGCCTCAATAAGGTTCTGGGCCGTGGAGCCTTCGGGCAGAGAAACATTGCTTGCCGTGCCCCAACGCGTATTGTTCCCGTTGACATCGGGACCGATAACATCGGCGGATCCAAGCACCTGACCGGGGAGGGCATCGGCGTCAGCACCATACATAAAGGTGACGGCGTCACCCTCCTGGAGCTTGTAGGCACCGGCGCCAACGTCGGCGAACTTGCCATTTACGTAGAAGCGCCAATAGCTATTGGTCGCAGCATCCCAGCCATAGGACTTACTGTCGAACGGCGAAGTAATACCGTTGAGGAACCAGCCCCAAGACGATTCGCTAGCATCGAGCTTAAGGCCGGTCTGCTCAAGGAGATCCTTGGCAGTAGAGCCCGCCTTGAGACTCGTCTGACCCGTCGAGGCCCAAACCTGCTGCTTGCCGTCCTTGTCCTTACCGAGAACCTGAACAGAAGCATGGACAGAATCGGACGGCAACTGGTCGCCCCAGCCACCGTAGAACCACGTGACGGTATCGCCGGCATGGATGGTGACATTGTCCGCCGTATAGTCACTCGACTTGCCGTTGATAAACAGCTGCCAATAGGTCGAATAATCTTGGGGCGTACCCAGCTCAACACCGTTGTACTTAAGGCTCAGAATGAAGGAGCCCGCAGCAACGGCGTCAATGTCGTTCGCCTCGAGTGCGACCTTCGTAAGATCAAGCGCGCTCGAGCCGGACGTCACCACATACTGCGCGTTATCGACCCAAGTCTGAGTCTTGCCCTGGGCATCGCGACCAATGACGGTCACATTTGCGGCAACCTGGTCCTTAACGACAGGGGACGCGCTACCAGCCGTATAGGCAAACTCAATCTTCTGCCCCTGGGTGAGCTTGACGCTGCTCGCGCCAACCGAGGAAGACGCGCCGTCGACGAACAGCTGCCAGAAGGCATAAGTCGTCGGATCGTAGGCAAGCGTGCGACCATCGCTCGGGGATGTGATGCTTTCGAGGTAGAAACCGTATGCCGTGTTCGGTTCGTACTTCGCCTTGAAGCCCGTCTTCTCCTGCAGCTTAATGAAGGCATCCGCAGCCGTCGCGCCCTCGTCGAGCTTGAGCTGCGTAGGTGCCACCCAGGTCTGAGCCTTGCCGTCAGCATCGGTGCCGATAATCGAGAACGAGACCTCGACCTGCTTCTTGGCGACATCGCCGGTTTCTGTCGGGTTCTCTGTCTGAACGGCAGCCGCGGCGGCAGATCCCGCTTGGCCAGCGGATGCCGTCGAAGACTGCTCGCTCGTGGCAGGGCTCTCCCCCGTCGCCGAGCCTTCGTCGCCAGTTGCTGCCTCTGTTATGGCTGCACTAGCTGCAGGTGCGCCCTCGGAATCCGAAACCTCGGCGCCGCTCTGCTCAGCGGTACCGCCCGCAAGCGCTGCGTCCTC
>CALHJX010000096.1:0-8445 GCA_938033385.1 uncultured Collinsella sp.
GCACCGCCATGTCACCTGCGATCACGCCGGCGACCGCCTCGTCCGTAATATCGGCCCCGTCTGCCCGGGCATCGACGGTGCAGCCGTCCACCATGAGCGCCTGCGAAGCGTGGATCCCGCACTGCGAGCCCGTCGCCGTTAGGGTCCCGGTACCGCGAAGCGTCAGGTTGCCCCACACCTCCATGCCGCACAGCGTGATGTCCGCATCGGGCGCATGCGACTCCGTCACGGAGTTTTGCCCGACAAGCGTCAGCACCAGGTCGCCATCTGCGCCGATGGCCTCGCCCGTATAGCCGTTAAGCTCCAGGTGGTCGGCATCAGTCCAGGCCCAGCCGGGACCCGACACGCCCGGCTCGTAGTACGTCGCGCCCGCGATGATGAGGCTCTCCGCGCCCGCGGCATAAGAAGGCCCGCCCAGCAAAACGCATGGGCAGGCCATGGCAACAATCGCAATGTGATGACGGCTGGTGTAGGACTCGGCAGCAAACATACCCGCTCCGATCTTCGCAGAGCCAATAGAATGTGCACCAGAAAATGTCCTGGTAGCAGCAGTTATTAGTTTAGCGAGATCGGGCGAGTGGCGAACGAATTACCCGTAAACGAACCCGGAAATTAGGTGTAAATCGTTTTGCCAGTCGGTGAAAGGAGGGGCGCCCAGCAGTGATTGGCGTTCATAAAAACTCGAGTCTGTATTAACGGGCCATTGCGGGCATAAATCGTATGACCGACCTAATTTGATAGCTGCTTTAAACCTCCAGCTGATGATTCGGCAGCTTCAACCATTGTCAACCAGTCGTCTACTTTTGGAGGACGAACGGTCCATAAAGTATCTCGGCCCTTCAGCACATCTTCATTTGGTGGAACCATTACACATATAGCTTTGTTTCCGTACTGATCATCTGGGTTTAAGACAAGCTTACGTTCAGAATCATTTATTTGGTCTGTTGAGCACTCTGAAGAACCAATTACTAGAGTAGTCTGCGCAAAACCGCAGAATGCCTCTTTGCTTCCAAGCTTAACAGCTAAAGGCTTAATCCAGCGCGCTAAAGAGGGGTATTCAAAGTTTTGGACTTCATCCCCTTCTAGATTAAACCCATGTGATTCCCAGCTATATACAACTGCTTCGCCATCGAGCAGCCTTGCCGCAACTCTTAGATTTGCAATTTCTCCTCTAGTAGCTTCACAAAGGTCAGGAAATGGCATCTCGCTGTCCGCGGCCCCGTTAACGGTTTCTAACGCAACCGCCAGACTGTATATATCATTAACTGTCACAACCAGATCTTCCCTAATGCCGAGATTAAAATAGAGAGCGCTCATGCCATTGATTCGGAGCTCAACTTTTTTATCAGTGGCTTCGCTTAAGAATCGATAGGTTCTTGCAACGTCTCGAGAGCGCTTATTGGCTAAATTGCTAAATGAAAACTCGTAGTTAATGGTGCCGCCGGGCTGACTTGCATTCCACTTAAAGTTCAATCTGAATGTTTCCGTCGCATCGTGGGCAGAAAAGAATACCCCTTTAGTTCCATGGGTGGCTTTGTCAACTATTAACCGCAGTTCACCGCATCCTTCCCAGAATAACGATGCCGAGCTTATGCAATTTGATGTTTTCAGGTCAAGGCTCTTAATGATTCCCCTTCGAAATCCATCGCAGGAAAGCCCTACAGGCAATTGGTATGATTGATCAATTACTTCCGCCGGCAACGAAGCGAAGGGCATGCCATATTCGATAAAATTCTGGGCTTGCTCTTTTTCATCGTCGGTCCCTGCAATGATTTTTACTGAAAATGTTAAAGGGTGCAGCATTGATGCAATTGGCGACTTTTCAATTACGTCGACGGTGATTCTGCCCGCTCCGGGGGTTACTAGAATTTGGGACATAACAACACCAGGAGCACGCGTGCAGAAATCATCGCGTTTGTCATATTCTGAGAGCACGTGAACTGAATATGCGTAGTATGGGTCCAGTTTATCTAGATGGGAGCAAAGATCACGTAGTCTGTTTTCGAGAATGGCTGGATCGCTGCAGTCTGGAAGATTGGCCATGGAGAGCAGTTTCGCAGCATACTCAGAGACCTCTTCTTTTCCATTCGAAAAGTAATAATCGACCACTTCTGGGTGCTTGGACGCCCAGCCATCAACTCTTGAAAGCCCATCCCAGATGAGTTTTGTTCCAAAAGGCTCAACTAGCTCCTTAGCCCATTTCAGATTTTCGTTTGTGGGATCTAATGGCATTACAAGATGCCAGCTATTTATTTTTACACGCAAATCGGCTGTAGTTGCCGATAATTCCTTCCAAGAATTCTCAATCTGAGCTTTCTGGCTACTTTTTAGGTTTTCAGCAAATTTCTTAATTTGATATACATCGACCGTTTCGGCATCAAGGTAAACGATAAGGTCGATACCTCCATCGCCCCTAGAAGGCCGAACTTTAATGGCGTCACGCTCTTCAAGAGAAATAAACGTCGCAAGAACAGACTCGACATCCTCACCTGAATATCGAGTCCAAGGGATACGTCCCGTCATGGCTTCTCCTCAGCAGGTTTTATATATTAACGCTGATCTTCATTTCAAATACTCAGGTTAAATGAACTTTATTCCGTTCTTTATAATGGCTTTCCACTCATTGGTGGCAACCAATCTTTTGAACGGATGTGGTATTACTTCGTTAGGAGGACTGCTCAATGAACCTGGACGGTACGAGCCTGTATATGAAATACGCAACGCTAAGAATCATCTTCCTCATATGCGGTGCCCCAGCGCACTTCACGCCGAAGGTTCATTAGCCCAGGCTTTTGTAGGAACTCCGAAGGAATTGCCTCCATTGTTTTCCCCTTCGCATTATGGCGCCAGTCTGCAAGCGGAATATAGCAAACCTTTCGTGCTCGCGTAAGCCCGACATAATGCATATTCAGAGATTGTCGATATGCGTCATAGTCTTGATTCTCGTAATTATAAGGAGGCATGAGGAACTTATAGCAATCAAGACAGAACACAACGTCGAACTCAAGTCCCTTCGCTTTATGGTATGTAAGCAGGTTCACCTCATCTTCGCGGGCAGGCCGAAAACCACCCCTAAGCTCATCGACATCAGAAAGGACCTCACCGAGATCAAATCGCGCTTCCGGGTCGGCCTCGTTCTCAAGACACAGCTCTTCTAGGCTGCAAAAGGAATCATATAGCTCGATCCATGAATCATCTGGGGCATTCTTTAGAGCTCGCAGAAGGTCGTTAGCTGTAAACCTTGCGCGGGGCATTTGCTCTGCAGGAATATACCTGTCGAGAAAATCACCCACATAACCACTTGAGTACAGAAACGCCAGCAATTCCCTGAAGAATATGCGAGACCGGCTGAAGCCAACGTCCAGCTTCGTGGAAATAACAATCTTAGAAGGTATGCCGAGAAGTCCTGCGTACCGCTCGAGCATCATGTTGGATGTAGACAACAATGCGAACTTGTTGCGGCGCTCAACTTTGTATTGTTCGGTAATCACATCTAGATGCTCACAAATGGTGTCGGCTATGTTTCTTTCGTCGCCCGATACCTTAACCAGCACAACTCTCTTGTCTTGACAGGCGCGAGAAGGCGCTTGCGTTCCTAGAAGCCTCAGTGAGTAATCAACGATGCTCCGATGACACCTGTGGTTTTCGGTAATCTCGAAAGTCTTGAAGTGTGGATCCGCAATCAGCTCATTTAGGAAGACTGAAGACCGGCCGTCATATGCGAAGATAGCTTGATCCATATCCCCGAAGGCCACGCCTCGAATTCCAATGTTGACGAGTTCTCTGAACAGCATGTGCTGGGCAAGTCCACAGTCCTGATATTCGTCGATGAACACCGCCTTATAGCGGGCGTGCAGGAAGCTCCTCACGGCGGGGACGTGTTTCACCATGCAGTAAGCGACCTCGCTCAAAGCCGAGACCGGAAGCACTCCCAAGGAAAGTGCTTCGCGGATAAGATCCCAGCAGTCCTCGTTGGGGCTTACCCAATGGTCTTTGATCCTCGACGCGGGAAGCGACTGGTCATCATCGGCTACATCAATTTCGACCATTCGACCAACGACATGGGGGACGAACTGCTGGATAATCATAGCAAGGCAAAAAGCATCGATCGTTCCGAAAAACGAATTGCCAGCACGCACCCCTAGCCCAGAGCACCTATCCCTAAGCTCAGTACTAGCCTTCCTGGTGTATGAAATGGCCACAACGCCCTGATAACTCAAAAGACGCTCAGATGCTTTGACTATCATCCTTGCCATCGTAAACGTTTTGCCGCTGCCCGGCCGTGCCGAAATGACGGCAGACTCTTCACAGGCGATAACCTTGGCCTGCTCCTCACTAGGCTTAATCATCGCCGTGACCCACAGAAGCCAGCAGTTGGAGTCTCCTCAACGGCTTGCAGAAGGTGCTTTCCGCAAGACATCCCAGCTCGCTTGGATACTTAGAAATGAACGCATGCATGCCCTCTGCCTTTCGCACGGTCATCGCGGCGTAAAGTTCTTCTTGGTTATCCACTCCATAATGCTCTTCCAGAACTCCGCGGAGACCGCTTGCAATGAGATCGTACTCGAGGTCGCGATCTGAAAGATATATGCCCTCAAAATCAAGGGCATCGCGCAGCTCATTCACCGCGGATGCAACTTCAACAGGGACAGCCGGTCCGCCATCCCATGTCAATGAATTCTTGATTCTCAGCCATAGCGCCTCAACGTAGGAACGTCCGAGCGATTCGACGATCCCGTATGCGCGAGCAACTCCGGCAAGCCTATATCGTTCCTTATTTGGGACCTTGAATACATCGTTATCAGTGCGTAATACCCAGGGAATCCCAAGCGCCTCGCAGCAAAGCACGTAAGGTTTGAAACCGATGCCATCCACAGAAAGAATTGACAGGTTTTCTCGGTCAAGGTCTATGCCGATTGCTGCTGCAAGGGCCCGGAAGAAGACGATTTCCGATGGTCCCTCCACCAAGAACACTCCGCGGCTGAAGAACACCTCCGCCACAATAGGGTTAAGACGATAGCCCAAGGCATCGATTTTCCTTCTGAGCTCGATGCCGGAGCATGTGGGTTTGCCCTCGTTGCCCATCTTCACGAGCGCGTCGGAAGCAAACCGCTCGACAATCTGAGGCGAATGGGTCGTCAGAAGAACCTGTCCGTCAATACAGCCGGAAAGGTACTTTGCCAATGCCCGCTGCTGCTGGGGATGAAGGTGCGCCTCAGGCTCTTCTATGGCGACGATGCTTACCTTCTCAACAGGCTTTTTAATATTTCTCTGAGAAAGCCAAGTGGAGAAGAACAGTTGGTTGCTTCGACCCTCGCCGCCAAAAGTCAAGGGAACATCATCGGACAGATAGGCGAGTTGAAGGTTGTCAAGAAGCTTGCCCGCGTCCGTGTTTCCAGCCACAAGACGGGCCTCGCGTCCCTCGTTCAAGGCTGACATCCTGGCCATCTCATCGTTCACAGTTTTAAGAGCATTGGTTATGTAATGGAGCCCGTTAATTCCGTCGTTCAGCGATTCGAGGCTGCTTTGAATCGCTTTGATCGAAACGTCGTCGTCATGAGCATCGTCGTCGTTTCGTGAATTGCGTGCGGCCTCGAGCAGGGTAGTCTGGCTGCGCTTTAGGAAGCGGGCGGCGTCGCGGGTGCTGTTAACATACTCGAGCACCAGATGCTTGATATAGAAGCGTGACTGTACGGGCTCGATGCCAAGTTTTTCATTTCCGACCAGAAACTTGTAGTCACCTTCTCGGTTGCAGGTATAACCAATAACAGTTCTGCCTTCGGCTAAATTGCCGCCGAATGCGCTGATCAGGCAATCCTCGTGGACGTCGCATAATGTCGCAGTTATCTCCACTCGATCAGGATTGGTTCTACAGTTGAAATCGGACGAAGAAAGCTCGAAATCCCTGGCGGAGAGGCTGGGATCGAAAAGAATCCTCAACGCTTGCAAGAAGTTTGTCTTCCCCGAATCGTTTGGCCCGAAAATAAGAGTCTTTTCCCCAAGTTCAACAACAACGTCGTCGAAGTTACGGAAACCCTTGATATGAACTTTTTCGATTTTCATGATTGAACCACCGCCGCAATTATCCCTTTTAGTTTCAGGCAACTATTTATTCATTGCCGCCCACGCATCGCCGAAGTCTTTCACCCACAAGCGCCATGCATGCGGCATACTGAATTAAAAGTTCGTTCATTGCAGCGTTCAGCTGTGATTCGCTATGCGACTCATGCATCACTCGGTGCGTTTTCTCTCGGTATAAAGTCATGGCGTCGTTCAGGTCATTTCCAGGTAAACGTGCACTGAGTAGAAGGATATCCTCTAAATAATGTCGCTGAGCTTCAGAATCATTGTCGTCAATAATCCACTCGATATAATTTCTTCCGGTCGCGGCATACTCTAGCATTTGTGTATAGCATTTAAAGTTTGCGCGCATACTGTGCTGAATCGTCTCTTGAAGACGTGTAAGGTTCTCCCTTTCGTATTGTCGCCAATCGTCCTCAAGCGTTAACCTTCTTTTCTTGTCTTCAAGCTCGTTTTGGTGCCTGATAGTCATACGCGTAGCGAGCAGTGTTACGCCGCCGCCAATTAGGGTGCCTACTAGGGAGGGAAGCATGGATGCAACTGAATCAAGAATCGAGACAAGAATAGATTCATCCACCATCTTTGGCCCCAATCAAATTAATAACCCGTAGTAAACCAGCTTGGTTTGTGATTTTACATCCTGAATAACCAACTATAGCCGTCGATACGAGCTCATTGCCGATTCCAGGTGCACCTACATCCCCTCCCCTCCCCAACTTTGTCCAAAAAGTTCGCTGTTGTTGACTGACGTTACCGTAAAATAACCCCACTTACATATACACGGAGTGTTGGCCTGGCGCCGCCTCCGGGCCTTGGCGCCCACCTTATCGAGAGGCACCGCTATGAAACGAGTCTTTTACCGCTCGCTCTGCGCAGTTCTTTGTGAGTCCATGCTTAGCGCAGCGATACCTGTAAGGGTTATAGCGGAAGAAGAACGGCGGAAAGAAAAACCTTGAACAGGTTGATAATGGTGCAGCGGATAATTCGGGCGGCAGCCTAATAAGCGACATCGATACAAGCGAGATCGGCAAAGAGTCCATCAAAAATGATTCCGATCTCGCGAATCCAATTTCACACCAGGCGAAACCTCAGGTTTCCCTAACTTCCGACATGTTGTCTGATTCGGAACAATCCACAAAGGCCGCAGTAAGTGGATATCAGCACAGCGATAGCGCCACAAGCGGCAGTGTCACCCTCACCGTCGAATGGAACGATCCAGTACTTGGACAGCCAACGACTTTCCACGTGAGCGCAACAGGTGGCAGTGGCAGCTATCTTTTCCGCATGGATGCGCCCTCTTACTCCAACCCCAATGAGTATGCCTACGAGTCGGTCGCCGACCCAAGCCGCGGAGAGTGGACAAAGTTCACCGACGCGTGCGCTAGCCACGACTTTACGTTCACAACGACGGCTACCGGATCATATAACTTCCGCTTTTACCTCATGGACAAGGCGTCGGGCGTTTACTACTTGCGCACCAACTCGTATATCCAGGTTGCAGATGATGCGTATCCCAGCGTTGCGAGCATTGTCAATAAAGCAGTGTCGCAGGCCAAGCAAAAGACAGATGGTTCTGAATACGAAATGGCTTTCTATCTTCACGACTGGCTTCTCGATCAGCTTGAGTACGACAATTCGCTCAAGTGGTCTTCGGCAGAAAGCGCTCTTACGAGGGGGGCTTGGGACGTGTCAAGCCTATGAATCAGCGTATGCGAAACTACTTTCCGCCGCAGGTATAGAAAACGCCGAAACCCGCGATGCCTATGATGGGCACACGTGGAATGCGGTCAAGCTCGATGACGAATGGTATCAGGTTGACTGCACTTGGGATGACACGTCTGATGATTTTTACGGCGATCTAGATCAGCGTCATCTCTACTTCTGCCTTACTGACGAGCTAATGGCAATTGCGCATCCGGGGCACGAGAAGATATATTCTGTTGAGGGCTATGCTACGCGTTCTGGCAGTCTAAAAGATAACTACTTCGTGCGCAATGGCAAGGCCGACGAATGGGCGAGCGCCTACGCCGACCGCATCCAGCAGCACTTGAACGCCAAGGAGACCAGCTTCTCGATAGACGCTGACAACCAAAGTTTTCCGCCCAGTATCAGCGGCATTCAAAACGGAATAATTGCGTATAAGATAAGCCTGTGGGAATGGAAGTCGAACGCCATCAAGGCTGAACTTTCAGCATCGTCTAAAGTAATAACATCATCAAGTAAAAAATTGAACGTAAAGCTGAATTTCGAAGTGACGTATCAACCAAAGACTGGTTATGAGGTTTTCTACCACAGCGCCGCCGCCTCGGGCGTCTCGCCTCAGTCGACCCCGGTCGCCTACGGTCGCCCGACGCCGACGCTGAC
>CALHJX010000097.1:0-8112 GCA_938033385.1 uncultured Collinsella sp.
ACCGGCGAGGCCGTGCGCGGTGCCGCCTTCCTGCTGCGCGATGCCATGCTTGATATCGAGGCCGGCAAGTCTGCGCCCGCCGCTCCCGTGAATGCACATGGCGACGGCGTCAAGATCGAGTACGACGACGGTCGCGCCTATCAGCTGCACACGCAGGAGCTCGTCGCCGGCCAGGGTATGCATCCTCAGGATCCCGCGGCTGCCATCAAGGCGCTCGAGGGATGCGAGTTTGGCTACGTGTACCTGGAGCCGACCGACAAACTGGGCGCCGACGTTCCCAATCCCAAGAGCCACATCTGCTACGGCTTTGCCACGCATGTGGTCATTCTGGACGATGACGGTCGCGTGAGCGAGGTCTATGCCGCGCACGATTCCGGCAAGGTGGTCAACCCCATCTCCATCCAGGGTCAGATCGAAGGCGGTGTGCTTATGGGTATGGGCTATGCGCTTACCGAGGACTGGCCGCTCAAGGACTGCGTGCCCCAGGCAAGGTACGGCACGCTCGGGCTGTTCCGTGCGCCCGAGATTCCGGATATCCACGCCATCTACGTGGAGAAGGACGAGCTACTGCCCGTGGCATACGGCGGCAAGGGCATCGGCGAGATCGCAACGATTCCCACGGCGCCCGCCGTACAGAACGCCTATCGCGCATTTGACGGCAAGCTGCGTCCGGATCTGCCCATGGTGGATACGCCCTACAGCCGCGCCCGTCGCCGCGGGTAGGGTAGAGCGTGGACGGCCATTGCTGATGGGCTGTTTGCGCTTAACACCAACTGCATATGCTGTGCCTTTGGCCTCGGCTCCATCGCGAGCCGGGGCCCTTTGTTTGGAGCGCCTCCGCATGCGGAAACTGTGTCCCGGAATCCAGCTTCGGAACGGGATGAACTTTCCCAACGGGGCCGCATGCGGAAACTGCGTCCCGGAATCGTGCCTCAGAATGGGATGTGTTTTCCGCTGGCCGGCCGTTTGGAAAGTGCATCCCAGTTTGAGCGTTTATTCCGGGATGCGGTTTCCGCTGAAGGACTCAACCGGAAAGCACGACCCGTTTCGAGACCTGATTCCGGGACACGCTTTCCGCTAGGCCCGCCATCCGGAAAGCGCATCCCGTTTTGAGTGTCCAGGCTGGGACGCGCTTTTCGTTGGCGTGGCCGTTGGGAAAACGCGGCCCAGATAGGGGGGATGCGATCCGGCGATGCGCGGCCTAGCAGCTCCTACAGCTCCACTTCGTTGAGCCACGTCGGCAGCGCGGTCTGCCGGATGCCTGCCGTCTGCAGCTTTTTGGCGAGCATTCCTGCCGAGCGGACCTCGTTCATGGTAAAGCGCAGCAGGGGGTGACCGTAGAGCGATAGGTGCGCCTCGCGCTGTCGTTCGGCAACGAGCGCCTCGGCGGTGGTGCGTCCGGCCAGCATGGTCTGGTCGGTATATTTGATGAGCCCGTCGAGCTCGCCCAGCGTGAGTTCCCGCGCCTGGCGCTCCCAGGCAAAGTCCGTTCGTATGGGCTTGGCCGAATCGAAGGGGTCCGTCAGCTCGTATTGAAGCCGGTCGGGCGCAAAGCCCGTCTCGATCATGACGGCGCGGGCGTCGGCATATCGAAGCGTTGTGAGAGCCGTACGAATCGCGCGACCATTGCGGACGGCCGTTCGTTGCTCGACGGCCTCCGTCAACTGCTCTCGCGTAAGGCCGAGCTTTGAGATCGCCGAATCGGCAATGGGCATGCCGTCGGCAAAACCAGTTTGCAGCAGGCAATCTGTGACCGTTTGGATGGGCGGCGTTACCGATATGCCGGATAGAAGGATTGCTCCGGCCGGCTCGATCTGATGCCGCTGAATATGCGCGCCCGGGCGAGCCGACGGCTTGGTGGCGCTGCAGACATGTACGACATCCAGGTGTCGCCACGAGACCTCGAGCCCCAGCAGACAGGCGGCCGAAAACGAGCAGAACGTCCAATCAGGGTGGATGATCGCAAGGGCGCGAATAATCTCGCAATGACGCTGCGCCCGGTTGAGCTCATTCCAGCGCGTTTTGCGCGCGAACATGCCCGGCATGGGGGAGACGACCATGTTGCCGATGCGCCGAAGGAGCGCTTTTCGGATCGCCGTGCTCGGGGGAATCAGACAGCGCCCCTCTTGTTCGGCTTGAGTGAGCAGTTGGTCGATGAGCTGGTCATTGCAATGGGTCATGAGCTACCGCCTCCTTTTGGGTAGCAAAAACGTATCAGCTGGAACTTGCCGCTCAGCTGACCAAAAGCTGACCAAAATCTAACCATGCAGGTAGATGGCCTGTTTTCGGCGACATTTTTACATCCGAATCGGTGGGCGGTAATCGGCGACCTTGAACGGTAGCTAGATATGAAGTCTTGGTAAGTTTCGGGACGTGTACTTTTTGAAAAAAGAGCATTCTATCTGCTGTTTTGTGTCTCTGGATCGCATGTTTGAAGGTCTGTGATAAGGGCGACGGATTGTCGTCTTGTATCTGCGGAAACAGTGATCCGGAATGAGCGCTCGGAATGGGATGCATTTTCCGGTAGAAGCTTCAGCGGAAAGTGCATCCCAGAATTCAGGCTCAGAACGGGACACGCTTTCCGGATGGCATGTTTGGCGGAAACTACGGCCCAGTTTTTGGCTCCAGAACGGGATACATTTTCCGGAACGGTCCACGTGCGGTGGTGTACCGACCCTTTTGCGTGCGCCGCTTGTCGAATTACGTTATAGCTAGCTATATTATAGGAAGATATAATATAGCTAGCTATAACGTAAAGGAAGGATGGCCCTGTGTTTATCGGAAGAACAACGGAAATGTCCGAGCTCAATCGACTGTATGGCACGGGCTCCTTTGAGATGCCTGTGATTTACGGCCGCCGTCGTGTGGGTAAAACGCGCCTTATCACAGAGTTCATCCAAGGCAAGAAGGCTATTTACTTTCAGGCTCGTCGTACCAATGCGGAGGCAAACCTGCACGGCTTTAGCCAGGCGATACTTGCGGGCTCTGTTGGTGCTGCAGGCGTGTCGTTTCGTAGCTTTGACGAGGCGTTCGATGCATTGGCCACCATGGCTCGCACGGAACGTTTGATTGTCGTGATTGACGAGTATCCCTATCTCGCCCAATCGAATCCCGAGATCAGCTCGTTGCTGCAAGACAAGATTGATCACCTGTACAAAGAGACCAGGCTCATGCTGATCCTATGCGGCTCGTCTCTTTCGTTTATGGAGGAACAGGTGTTGGGCTACGAGAGCCCACTATATGGTAGGCGTACGGCCCAGTTTAAGATCATGCCGCTCGATTTTACGACGACCCTCGGCCTGTGGCAGAGCATGAGTCGCGAAGATGCTGCGGTTTGCTATGGCATGACGGGCGGCATTCCTGCATATATCGAGAAAGTCGATCCTGCCGCACCGCTCAAGGACAACATCAAACGTCTTTTTCTTACTCCTACGGGCTATCTCTTTGAGGAGCCGAGTAACCTGCTATTGCAAGAGTGCCGCAATCCCGAGCAATATGATGCGATCGTGCAAGCAATTGCTCAGGGGCGCTCGAGGATCTCGGAGATTGCGAGCTCTACGGGAATCCCTGCGAGCAACGTAAAGAGCTATGTGGATAAGCTGGCGTCGCTTGGGATTGTCGAGCGCGAGCTGCCCCTAAACGAGACGAGCAATAAGCGAGCCGTGTATCTGCTGAGCGATCAGATGTTTAGGTTCTGGTACAAGTTTGTTCCGCAGAACATCGGGCTGATTCAAAACGATATGGCTGCGATGGCGTATAAGCGCATTGAACCGCACGTATCGGATTACATGGGCACGGTCTTTGAGCTTATATGCAGGCAATACGTGTACGAACTCGCACGCGCGGGCCAGCTCGATGTGGTTCCGGCGAGTGTCGGGCGCTGGTGGGGGACGGATAATCGCACGCATACGCAGGAAGAAATCGACTTGATTGTTGACGATGGCGAGGGCACTGCGCTGTTTGCGGAGTGCAAATGGCGCAATGAACCGGTGGGCGAAGACGTGCTGCAAAAGCTCGTGCACCGAAGCGAGCTCTTTAGACGGCAACGAAAAAGCTATGCGCTTTTCTCAAAAAGCGGCTTTACGCAGGGATGTCGGGATGCCGCAGAGAGTAGGGGAGACGTCAAGCTGATCTCGTTTGACGAGATGTGAGGGCGGGATAACGCTGCTCGGGGGTAAAGCCTGTCCTCGAATGGCTGGAACGGGGCCCTCTGTTGTCATGCTAGCTGCCAGCGGAATGCCGGCGGAAAGCGTGTCCCAGATTTCGGCCCCAGAGTGGGATGTCGTTTCCAGATCGGGCCTCAAACGGAAATTGCATCCCGGAATGAGCGCTCAGAACGGGATGAACTTTCCCAACGAGGTCGCATGCGGAAGCTGTGTCCCGGATTCTGACTCCAGAGTGGGATGCCGTTTCCGGCTGAGGTCTCTGGCGGAAGCTGTATCCCGGAATCGAGCTTCAGAGTGGGACGTGCTTTCCCGTCAGGAGCTCAAGTGGAAACTGCGTCCCGGATTCAAGCCTCGGAATGGGACGTGCTTTCCGGATGGGCTTCAAGCGGAAACTGTGTCCCAGAATCGACATGGCTTCAAGTGGAAAGCGCGTCTTAGAATACCGCGCCGGCGTTTTTGGCGGTCGTGGTTGGAAAGGGGAGCATTGCCTACACGCGCGACGACGGCGTGGCGGTGATCCCCATGGCGGCACTTGGGGCGTAGTGATTTTGCGGTTTGCGGTTTGCGGGGTACTGGGCCTCCATTACCGAAAATCCATTTGGTAAACCAGATGCTCGCGGATAGAATAAAGTCGACGGCAGCCCAAGTGGTGAAGAGCTGGGCAGCGCCGTTGCTTGGTCAAGAGGTCAGCGCCTTAATGGCAGCGACTTGTTATGCTTCGAATGCTGCTTGAGTGCCTCGGAAAGTTCGATAAGCGCCGTGAAGAGCGAGACCAAAGCAACCAAGAGCTCTGTGAGCTCTGATGGGCCCGGGATGACCGCTGATTCAAGTCACCGGGCCTAAATCTTTTTCACACATTCGAATAGGCGGGCGACTCTTTTGGGGCTGTCTGCGTGGCGCGTGCCTGGTGCATGGCACTGCATCCCGCTTTTGTGTCCGCACGGGCGGCTACGCTTACCGCAACGTAGCCATTCGTGGAAAGGACGGATGCCATGTCGATGGATAAAACTGGGTTCGTGAGCGTTGGCGCCGAGATCGAGGACGAGGTGATGCCCGATCGCGTCGTGTTTAGCATCTGCTTTGGGGGAAGCTTCGATACCAAGGAGGCGTGCCTGAACGACTACAACGCCGATCGCGTTAAGGTCGCTGCGGCATTGGTGCCCTTTGGTTTGGATGACGAGCTAACGTGTCGCGGTTACGCCTGCTACGCGCGAACGACACGCAGAAAGGCGACGATCACTGGCTATAGCTACCATGCCTACGGCACAATCGCCGCGTCGATTGACGCCGTCGATGTCGCCGCTATATGGACGGCTCTTAACACCTGCGGTTCGCGCGCCGACATGAGCGTAGGTTTTGATCTAGCCGACCGGCGTGCTGCCGAGGATGCCCTCATCGCCCGCGTCGTCAAGCGAGCCCGCAACAATGCGCAGGCGCTTGCGGCGGCATCGGGTTCTAAGCTGGATGGCGTCAAGCATATCTCCTACAACAGTCAGCTTGGCAGCATGGATCGGCTTTGCTATGCAAGTGCGGCCGATTTTGCGCTCGGAGCTCCTGCGGGATCGGCTGATTCCAAGGTGACGGTGCTGGAGCCAGAGCCTATCGAGGTCGAGTGCTCCGTGGATGTGGAATGGTGGCTGGAGTAGAGGGGCGAGCCCCGGACTTCGTAACCGAAATTCCATTTGTTAAACCTGGCGCCCGTGGGTAAAATAAAGTCGACGGCAGCCCAAGTGGTGGAATGCTGGGCAGCGCCGTTACTTCGATTAAGGGGTCAATGCCTTAGAGGCGTCGACCCCTCTTTTTCTGCTTCGTACACTGCTTGAGTGCCTCGGTAAGTCCGATAAGCGCCGTGAGGAGCGAGACCAAAGCGGTCAGGAGCTTCACGAAATCAGTCAGATCGGTCATGGGCATCACCTCCCGTCGCATGGAGGGCGCTGCCCGGCACATGGAACTGCCGTCAACAACTGCAATTCTATCAAAGTACTGCTATAAATACGAATATATGTTCGTTAATAACAGTGACATGATTCTCTCAAAGTGTGGCTTTACGCAAGGATGCCGGAAAGCCGTGCTGTGCGATTTCATGTCCGCACGGGCGCCTATCCTTACGGCAATGTAGCCACCTATGTAGCAAGCGGCAGTTGACGGAGAGAGGCCGTAACCGTGTCAGCTGAAAAGACGCCGTGTATCTCGGCTATCGATACGACGAACTTTGCGCGCCAAATTGTGCTGGATTTTGAGTTTGCGCCGGTGCCAAAGCAGCGCCAGCGCCGCGGACTGCGCAACGAGATTATCGAGGTCGGCGCTGTTAAGCTCGATTACCACGGCAACGTGATGGGCGAGTTCTCGCAGTTTGTGCAGACGGAATATGCCGAAGGCGTTGCGTATCCCGTCCGCGAGCTCACGGGGATATCGGCCGTGGATACCGCCATGGCTGATCCTCTCTACGTGGTGATGAAAAGGCTCAACGATTGGATCGGTCGCTACTCCGCCCAGATAGTTTGCTGGAGCGGGACGGATCGTCGACAGCTTTTGACCGAGTGCCAGGCAAAGCACATCGACCTTGCCGCATTTCCTACGGACTGGGCCGACCTGCAGGCGTTTTACACCTCGATCATGGACGTGGGCAGCCATGGGCGCGTCTCTTTGAGTGACGCGGCGACGTGGTTTGGCATCGAGTTCGACGAGTCGACGGGTCACGCCCACAGCGCCCTTGCCGATGCTCGTGTGACCGCCAAGCTGCTCAAGCAGATGATGGACGGGAACTACCGCGTGAGCCCGCGCGCCCAGGAGATACGCCAACGATGGGGGATGGGCGAGCGAGCTCAGACGCGCCTTTCCAGCAAGTGCCCCGAGCTGAGCGATCTGCTGCTGAAGTTGAAAGCGGAGGGAAGGTAGGCGGGGCTCCGGGAATGACCTCTGACTCGATTCGCCGGGGCTCTTTTGTTTTCTTTGGAGCTTTCTTGCGGCGCTGACTTTGCTTCGCCTCATTTCGTATAAAGCGGCTGCTAGATTGCATGGTGATGATAAAATTAATCAGTTCAACACCAACAGTTGCCGTCTTGCGCAACGAGGAGTTCCGAGACGTATGAACGAGTCTGACACACGGCTTAAACTCATTGATCCTGCGATTATGAAGTCGTGGGATCGTAATACCCAAGTCTTCACTGAGTATTTCTTTACCAGTGGCGAGATCGTTGTGCGCGGAAGCATGGTCACCCGTAAAGACAAGAAGAAGGCTGACTACCTTCTGATGTATGCTCCGGGCATCCCTATCGCAATCGTCGAGGCCAAGGATACGGAGCACACCGTTGATGCCGGTCTCCAACAGGGGATGGGATATGCTCAGCTGCTCGATATTCCGTTTGCGTACAGCTCAAACGGAAAGGGTTTTGTTGAACACGATTTTCTTTCCGGGAAAGAGCGCGCTTTTACCATGGACGAGTTTCCCGCTCCGGCGGAACTCTGGACACGATACTCAAAAGCTAAGGGGCTTGAGCATCCGTATAGCCAGGAGATTGTGACCGCTCCGTATTACCAGGAGCACGGTGGCAATCACCCTCGCTACTATCAGTGCATCGCCATCAATCGTACGCTTGAAGCTATTGCACGAGGCAAGAATCGCATCTTGCTCGTTATGGCAACGGGAACGGGAAAGACTTTTACGGCTTTTCAAATCGTTCATCGCTTGCGACAGACTACCGAGGTTCGTAAGGTTCTCTATCTGGCGGACCGCAATATTCTCGTCGACCAGACCATAGACGGCGATTTCAAGCCTCTCAAGAGGGTTACAACCAAGGTCGTAGGTCGAAAGCTCGATTCTGCTTACGAGGTCTATTTCTCGCTCTACCAACAGCTTGTTGGTGAAAACGGTGAGGAAATATTCCGCGAGTTGGGGGTGCGGACGATTTCTTGGACCGCGCCTAGGCGTATCCAAGCTTCCTGC
>CALHJX010000098.1:0-1654 GCA_938033385.1 uncultured Collinsella sp.
TGAGTCGCTCGAACATGGTGTTGCCGTGCAGGTGATCGATCTCGTGCTGCAGGCACACGCAGAACAGGTCGCCTGTGGCCTCATAGCGAATCAGGTTGGCATCCAGGTCATACGCCTCGACGACAACGTGATCGGGACGCTCGATCTCGCAGCTAATGCCGGGGATGGAAAGGCAGCCCTCGCTAAACGGCACCAGATGGTCGCTCTGCTCGACGATGACAGGGTTGATGAGCACGTACGGGTCATAGTCGTTCTTGTCGCTGTAATCGCAGTCGATCGTGACGAGTTGAATGAGCTCACCGATCTGCGGGGCGGCCAGGCCGCAACCGCCGTTGTCGAACATCATCTTCTTCATCTTCTCGGCAAGCGCCTCGATCGCCGGGGTGATCTCCTCGATGACGGCGCACTCCTGGCGCAGGCGAGGGTCGGGCGACAGTACGATTCCGTTGGCTTCCATGGCCATCCTTTCGGGTTGTTACATCAAATCATAGGCGTCGACGTCAACGCTCACGCTCACGCCGCGCACGGAGCCCACCTCTTTGAGGCAGGCGTCGATATCATCAGAGACATGGTACCCTACCGGCGACTTTACAAGAAGATGGAAGCGGTAACGGTCCTTGGCTCTCTCGATTACACACGAAGCCGGGCCCAGCACCTGCGGCACGACGCTCCCCGCCCGCAAAAAGTCGGGCGCGGTGGCGTGCCAGCGGCGCTTGAGAGGCTTTGCGATGCGCCCGATATAATCCTGCGCATCGTCGCGGTTTGCCGACCACACCAAAATGTTGACCAGGCGCACGAACGGCGGATACAGTGCGTCGCGGCGCTGGTCCAGGTCGTAGTCGGTAAAGATCGAGCGGTCGTGCTCGGCGACGGCGCGAATGACCGGGTCTTCGGGCAGGTAGGTCTGGATGATGACCTCACCGGGACGATCGCCGCGACCGGCACGGCCCGCCACCTGCTCAAGCAAGTCGTAGGCACGCTCCCCTGCTCTAAAATCGGGCAGCTTTAACGCAAAGTCGGCATTGACCACGCCTACAAGCGTGACTTCGGGAAAATCGAGGCCCTTGGCGATCATCTGGGTACCAAGCAGCACCGCGCAATCGGCCGCATCGAACTGCTCGAGCAGCTTTTTGTGAGACTCCTTGCCGCGCGTGGAATCGGCATCCATGCGAATAATGGCGACGTCGTCGGGCAGCATCTGGTGCAGCGCGTCCTCAATCTGCTGAGTGCCCAGGCCCATTTTTGCCAAGTAGCGACTGCCACATTTGGGGCAACGGCTCGTGGGCGCGGGATACGGCTGCACTCGCCAGGACGAACCGCATGTGTGACACTGCAGCGTGTGCGTGCGCTCGTGATACGTAAGTGCGGTGGAGCAGTGGTTGCAGGTGGGGACGCAGCCGCACTCGCGGCACATCAAAAACGGCGCAAAGCCACGGCGGTTATGCAGCAGCACGGCCTTCTCGCGCCGCTCGACCACACGCTCCAGGCCTTCCATCAGCGGTTTTGAGAACATGGAGCGACTGCCGTGCGAGAACTCGCGGCGCAGATCGGCAATGCGAACCGTGGGCAGCACGGCGTGTCCCGGGCGCTCGGGCATCTCGACGCGCGTCCAGGTAGCACCGTTGTACGTGCCGCGGCGGCAGCGATCGAGGGC
>CALHJX010000099.1:0-1400 GCA_938033385.1 uncultured Collinsella sp.
GCGTCCAGGTAGAACTCGTCGCTCATCTGGAAGGTGTGGCGGCCAAAACGCTCGAAGGCGCGGTCCTGGTAGGGACGGATCATGGCAATGGTCTCGCGCGCGAGCTCGGGCTTGTCGCTGTAGGACCAGCTAAAGCGGTTCTGATGCTTGGTAAAACCAAGCGGCACGATGCCCAGGCTTGTGATTTGCTCGTGCTCCTCGCAAAAGCGCAGAGTCTTTTCCAGCTCCTCGCCGTCGTTCATGCCGGGGCACAACACGATCTGCGCGTGAATCTCGATGCCGGCGGCCATGATGGTCTTGAGCACGTCCATGCCGCGCTGGGCGTTGCGGCCCATCATGCGGCGGCGGACATCGGGGCTTACGGCATGGACCGAAACGTTCATGGGGCTCATGTTGCGGTCGATGACGTTTTGAACATCTTCGTCGGTGAGGTTCGTGAGCGTGACGAAGTTGCCCTGCAAAAAGCTCAGGCGATAGTCATCGTCGCGGATGTAGAGCGTGGAGCGGCCACCCTTGGGCAGCATGGTCATAAAGCAGAACACGCAGGCGTTCACACAGGTACGCATGCCGTCGAAGATGGGGCCATCGAACTCCAAACCCCAATCCTCGCCGGGAAAGCGGTCGAGCTCGACGGGGGTGACGGTGCCGTCGCGCGGGTCGAATACCTCGAGGTCGACGGTATCGTCGTCGGCCTCCCAAAGCCATACGATCATGTCGGTGAGCGCCTCACCGTTGACCGTGAGCACGCGCATGCCCGGCTCGATACCCACATCCCATGCGGGCGATTCGGGGCGCACTTTCTTTACGAGCGCGCCCTCGCCCGGCTCGGGGTCGCGGCTGCGCCCGTAATCGGCCACCTCGGCGGCGTATGCGGGTACGGTCTGGTCCATGGTTAGCGGCAAAGCTCCTTGATGCGCGCGACGGCGCGTTCGATGTGTTCTTGCGGGGTGGAGGCTCCGGCGGTGATGCCGATGTGGCGCGCCTCGGCAAACCAAGCGGCCCGGAGCTCGGAAGCTTCCTCGATGTGATGCGTGCGCTCGCAGGCGTCTGCGCAAATTTGCGCCAGGCGGCGGGTGTTGCCCGAGTTCTTGCCACCCACGACGACCATGCAGTCGCAGCGGTTGGCAAGTGTGGCTGCTGCCTGTTGACGCTCACTCGTGGCGGCGCAGATGGTGTTGATCACACGCAGCTCCTGCACGCGCGGGGTGATAGCGGCCACGACCTCGGCGAGGTTCTGCGCGGTCTGGGTAGTCTGCACGACCAGACCCACCTTGCCCTTGAGCGACAGGGCATCGGCGTCGGCGGCACAGCTCACGACCTGCGCATCGTCGCCGGCGTGGCCTAGAATGCCCTCGACCTCGGGGTGCCCCGGCTCGCCCACGACGATCACACGGTAACCC
>CALHJX010000100.1:0-4245 GCA_938033385.1 uncultured Collinsella sp.
GGCGGCAGCCGCCGCAACGTCGGAAAGCAAGGCGCCGGCTGCCGCCGTGACGTGCGTGCCGTCGACCGTAATGTCGGAGAGGCCCTTGCCCAGCGCTACGACGACGCCGCGGATGCCCTTGTCACCGACGAGTAGGTCGGAGCCGTTGCCCACGATGGTGAGCGGTAGATCGCAGCGATAACAGGTATCGAGCGTGGCGACGAGGCCCTGCTCGGTGTCGGGCGTGACAAAGACATCGGCCGGGCCGCCGATCTTAAACGTGGTGTGCTCGCGCATGGGCTCGCTCATGAGTACGTTGTCCTCGCCGGCAACGCCGGCGAGCGCGCAAAGCAGGTCCTCGTTAAAAAAGTCGTTCTCGTGCATACGAATATCCGCCTTTTGGTGGTTGTTGTCATCAATCGATTGCAATATACCCCACCTGGACGGATTTGGTGCGCTGACGGCGATAAAACAGCCGTCCACCGGATTGGTAAAGTGTTTATCACCGAGGTAGATGGGCAGTCGCTATACTTTCAAGAGATTGCGCGTAAACCCGGAAGGAGCGAGATGGGCAACAAAGTTACTCTCAAGCAGATTGCCCAGGAGGTGGGGCTTTCCCCTTCGTCGGTCTCGCTTGTTCTCAACAATCGGCCTTGTCGCATCTCGGAAGAAAACCGCAAGCGCATCAAAGAGGTCGCGGCGCGCAATCATTATGTTCCTAACCAGATCGCGCGTAGCCTGGTCATGCGCGAGTCGCGCACGCTTGGCCTTATCGTCCCTAACATCGAGAGCCGCTTTTTTGCTTCGCTCGCCGGCAGCTTGGAAAAGCGCTGCCGCGAGGACGGATATGCGCTCTTTATTACCAGCTCGGGTGGAAGTGCCGAGGACGATCTGGAGCTGCTGCGCCAGCTGGTGACGCGCGGCGTCGATGGCGTCTTTCTGGTGGTGGGTGACGAGTTCTCCGACGACCGCGCCCTGCGCGAAGAAGTCAGTCATCTCCCCATTCCGGCCGTGATGGTTGACCGTGCCATTGAGGGACTCGAGTGCGACAAGGTGATGTTCGACCACGAGATGGGTGGCTACATGGCTACCCGCTACTTGATCGAGCAGGGGCACCGTCGCATTGCCTGCTTGGTTAATGCGCGCCGTTCCAATACGGGTCGTAAGCGGCTTGCCGGCTACGAGCGTGCGCTGCGCGAGGTGGGGCTGCCTATTGACGCGCGTTTGGAGTTTGAGAGCGAGTACTACATTCCGAGCGCATACGAGGCCTCGGAGGCGGTGCTCGCAACTGACGCCACCGCCGTGTTCGCAAGCTCGGATAACATTGCCCTCGGTCTGCTCAAGCGCTTGCACGAGATGGGGAAGAGCATTCCAGGCGATATCTCGGTCGTAAGCTATGACAACTCGGCGGCCGACGTTCTCTTTGAGCCGGCGCTGACCGCGATCGAGCAGGATCCTGGTGTCCTTGCGGAGCATGCTTTTGGCTGCATGTCCAAGCGTCTTGCCGGTAGGGGCGGTAGGCGTGCCGAAGAGGTCGTTCTGGAGCCGGCGCTTATCGTAAAGGGCAGCGTGCTCGAACTTACTAAACACAACTAAACACGTTTACCAATTTGCAGAGACCGAATGTGGAGTACCTGTGACAGACAGTGCCGCAGGTGAATGTCGCGTTTTGCTAATCCATATTGCAAATCAGGATGATAAAACGTTTTTTCACCACGATAAAACGTTTTAGCAAATATACTAGTCCCAACGAAAGGTTGCCGTATCGGAGGGTGACCGCGCAGCGAAGGGACATAAACAATGGCTAAAACACTGGGTACGCCGTGGCAAAAACTGGGACATGAGGTTCCGGCTTCCGAGCTCGAGGGCGTCGACCTGTATTGGCGCGCATCGAACTATCTGTCCGTCGGTCAGATCTACCTTCGCTCCAACCCGCTGATGCGCGCTGACTTTGTCGACGAGAAGACCGGCGAGGTGCGCGACTTTGGTCGTCCGGACGTTAAGCATCGCCTGGTTGGTCACTGGGGCACCACGCCTGGCATCAACTTCCTGTTCGGACACGTCAACCGTCTCATCGCCGACCACAACCAGAACGCCATTTTCTTGATGGGCCCGGGCCACGGTGGCCCTGCCGGCACCGCCCAGTCGCTGCTCGATGGCACCTACCGCGAGATCCGCCCCGACATCACCAATGACGAGGCCGGCCTGCAGAAGTTCTTCCGTCAGTTCTCCTACCCCGGCGGCATTCCGAGCCACTTTGCGCCCGAGACGCCCGGCTCCATCCATGAGGGCGGCGAGCTCGGCTACACGCTCAGCCACGCCTACGGTGCCGTCATGGACAACCCGAGCCTGCTGGCCGTGGCCGTGGTGGGCGACGGCGAGTCCGAGACCGGTCCGCTCGCGACTTCTTGGCAGTCAAACAAGCTCGTGAACCCGGCAACCGACGGTATCGTCCTGCCGATCCTGCACCTCAACGGCTATAAGATCGCCAACCCCACCATTCTTGCCCGCGTTTCCGATGAGGAGCTCACCAAGTTCTTTGAGGGCATGGGCTACAAGCCGCACTTCTTTGTCGCCGGCTTTGATGACGAGAGCCACGCGAGCATCCACGAGCGTTTCGCCGCCCTGTTTGAGCAGGTCTTTGACGAGATTTGCGACATCAAGGCCACCGCACAGGCCCAGGCCGCCGCAGGCGAGACCGTGGTTCGCCCGGCCTATCCCATGATTGTGTTCCGTACGCCCAAGGGCTGGACTTGCCCCAAGCACATCGATGGCAAGAAGACCGAGGACTCCTGGCGCGCGCATCAGGTGCCGCTGGCGAGTGCCAAGGACACCCACGAGCACTTCCGCGTGCTGCGCGAGTGGCTGCGCTCCTACAAGCCCGAGGAGCTCTTTACGCCCGAGGGCCAGGTGCGCCCCGAGGTGACGGCCTTTATGCCGACCGGCGAGCTGCGCATCGGCGCCAATCCCAACGCAAACGGCGGTAAGGTGCGCCGCGAGCTCGAGCTCCCTGATATTCACGCTCACGAGATTCCCGTCGCCGAGAAAGGCCACGGCTGGGGCTCCACCGAGGCCGCCCGCGTCTTTGGTGAGTACACTGCCGACGTTCTGGCCAAGAACATGGACGACTTCCGCATCTTCGGTCCCGATGAGACCGCGTCCAACCGCCTGCAGGCTGCCTACAAGGTGACCAAGAAGCAGTGGGATGCCGGCTTCTACGAGGACGAGGCCAACGACGAGCTGCTGGCCGGTTCCGGTCAGGTTGTCGAGCAGCTGTCCGAGCACCAGTGTGAGGGCTTCCTCGAGGCCTACGTGCTCACCGGCCGCTCGGGTGTGTGGAGTTCCTACGAGAGCTTTGTCCACGTGGTCGATTCCATGGTCAACCAGCACTGCAAGTGGCTCGAGGCCACCAAGCGTGAGATTCCGTGGCGTGCTCCCATTAGCGGCCTCAACATTTTGCTGTCGAGCCATGTCTGGCGTCAGGACCACAACGGCTTCTCGCACCAGGACCCCGGCTTTATCGACCTGCTGCTCAACAAGGCCAACGACACGCATATCGTGAATGCCTACTATCCGGCCGACGCCAACATGGCGCTTGCTGTGGCCGAGCGCGTCTACCAGTCCACAGACTGCGTCAACGCCATCTTCTGCGGCAAGCAGCCCGCCCCTACCTTCCAGACGGTCGACGAGGCAAAGGCCGAGCTTGCCGAGGGCGTCGCGACCTGGGAGTGGGCGTCGACCGCCGACTCGCTCGCCGAGGCCGACGTCGTGGTTGCGACTTGCGGTGACGTGCCGACGCTCGAGGCCCTGGCTGCAACCGATACGCTGCGCAAGCTGGGCATTAAGGTGTGGTTCGTTAACGTGGTCGATCTGCTCAAGATTCAGAACGTCTGCGAGAACGACCAGGCAATCAGCGATGAGCGCTGGGCTGAGCTGTTCGGCTGCGGCGAGAAGCCCGTGCTCTTTGCATTCCACGCCTATGCCGGCACGATCCGCCGTCTGATCTGGAACCGCCCCGGCCACGACGCCTTCCGCGTTCACGGCTACGAGGAGAAGGGCTCCACGACCACGCCGTTCGACATGCTGCGCCTGAACAACATGGACCGCTGGGCCTTGGCCGCCGACGTGCTGCGCATGGTCGACGCCGATAAGTTTGCCGAGCAGATTGACGAGTGGGAGGCCTTCCGCACCGAGGCCTTTGAGTTCGCGTGCGACGAGGGCTTCGATCACCCGGCCTTTACCGACTGGGTCTGGCTCGACGCCGCA
>CALHJX010000101.1:0-1389 GCA_938033385.1 uncultured Collinsella sp.
ACCGCGTGGTAGCCCTCGCGCCCCAGGCGCTCGGCTGCAACATGGACTTTCTTCACGTAGGGGCAGGTGGCGTCGACGACGTTAAGGCCACGCTCGCGAGCAGCATCGATCACCTGCGGCACCACGCCGTGGGCGCGGATAATCACGGTGCCGGTTGCGGCATTATCCAGGTTCTCGGCCAAGCCAACGCCTGCCTCAGCGAGCTCGCGTACCACGATGGGGTTATGGATGAGCGGACCCAAGGTATGGACCTGATTGCACTGCCCTGCCTGCGGCGCAGCGGCCAGCGCCATATCGAGCGCACGCTGTACGCCATAGCAAGTGCCGGCGTGGGCGGCGATCTCGATGGTAGGCGCGGTTGCCTGGTCGGATGCGGTCGCGGCAGTGTTCTTCTCGTTCTCGCTCATGGCTAGAACCTGCCCGGATGCTCGGCGCACAGCTCGTCTCGCATAGCGTAGACGCGGTTCATGGCCTCGGACTCAAACCATTCCAGGCGCTCCGTGCGCTTAAGCCCGACCGGTGCGTCGGAAAGCGAGACGGCCTTGCCGGCGCGAATCCAGCACTTTTTGGGACGCATGAGCTTTTTGCCCTTGGGCGTTATGTCGGACCAGCCACAGATGGCGAGCGGGTTCACAGGTGCCTTGCCCATCTGAGCGATGAGCGCAAAACCGCCGTGGACCTCGGGCTTGATCTCGCGCGAACGGATACGCGTGCCCTCGGGGAAGATTAGGACGTCCTCGCCGCGCTGCAGCGCATGCTGGGCGGCGCGCAGGCACTTCATATCGGCAGTACCACGCTCCACGGGGATGCCGCCGACGCGGCTAAAGGCCCAGCGCACGATCTTGCTCTTGGCGAACTCGGACTTAAAGATGGGACGGATGCGGCGACCCCCAAAGAACAGCGCCGTCTCCACGGCCAAGAGCTCGGCCATCGAGGTGTGGTTGCAGATGACCACGCTGCCGCGGCCTTCCTGGCGCTCAAACAGCAGGCCAGCGTCCTCGACCTTCCAACGCCACATGAGCTTGGAGAAGGCCCAAAGAATGGCCATGACTACGACGACGGTGCCGCGGATGAGCGCTGGGAACTCGGCGTAGGGGGCGTTGTAATAATCCTCGGGCGTCTGCTTAAACAGGCGCATGGGCTACCTCCTTTGATTGATGAGGTCCTCGATTATCGAGACGACCTCGTCGATGGTGTGGGCGGTGGAGTCGACGTGCACGGCGTCCTCGGCGGGCACGAGCGGGGCGACCTCGCGGCTGCTGTCGAGCTTGTCGCGCTGCTTAAGGGCGTCGAGGGTCTCGTCGACCTCGGCTTTGAGGTCAACGCGTGGAGGGGCGTCACCGACGCGGAGTATGAGTCTCACCTGAAGAAGACGCTGTCCCTCTGCCC
>CALHJX010000102.1:0-6967 GCA_938033385.1 uncultured Collinsella sp.
AGAACGCCGCCAACGTGTTCGATGGCATCGAGATGCCGCTTGTGCCGGTACTTGCCAAGATGGAGCGCGCGGGCATGCTCGTGGACCCCGACCGCCTGCGCAGTCTGTCCGAGGGTCTGGCGACCCAGATCACCGAGGTCGAGCGCAGTATTCGCGACCTGGCGGGTGACGAGACCTTTAATATTGGCAGTCCCATGCAGCTGTCGCATGTGCTCTTTGATGTGATGGGGCTTCCGACCAAGGGCCTTAAGAAGACTAAGCGCGGCTACTATTCGACCAACGCCAAGGTGTTGAGCGACCTTGCGCGTGACCACGAGATCGTGCGTCTGATCTTGGACTGGCGTGAGAAGTCCAAGATCAAGTCCACCTATCTGGACACGCTGGGCCCACTACGCCGTGGTGACGGTCGTGTGCACACTACGTACAACCAGACCATCACGGCAACGGGGCGTCTGTCCTCGAGCGACCCGAACCTGCAGAACATCCCGACGCGCTCGGAGCTGGGTCGTACCGTCAAGACGGCGTTTTCGGCAGGCGAGGGAAGCGTCTTTTTGGCGGTGGACTACTCGCAGATCGAGCTGCGTCTGCTGGCGCATCTCTCGGGTGACGAGCACTTGGTGCGCGCCTTTAACGAGGGCGAGGACTTCCACGCCGAGACGGCGGCGCGCGTATTTGGTGTGCCGGTGTCCGAGGTAACGCCCGACTTGCGCAGTCGCGCCAAGGCCGTGAACTTTGGCATCGTTTACGGTCAGCAGGCCTATGGCCTGTCGCAGTCGCTGCATATCTCGATGGCCGAGGCGCGCGACATGATCGACCGCTACTACGAGGCCTACCCAGGCGTGCGCACGTTCCTCGACAACGTGGTGGCGCGCGCCAAGCAGACGGGCTACGCCGAGACCATGTATGGCCGCAGACGCCATATTCCCGAGCTCAAGGCCAAAAACCCGCAACTCCGCGGCTTTGGCGAGCGCACGGCCATGAACCACCCCATGCAGGGAACCGCCGCCGACATCATCAAGATCGCCATGGCCCGCGTAAGCCGCCGCCTGGAAGAAGAGGGCTTTGCCGCCCACATGATCTTGCAGGTACACGACGAACTGGACTTTGAGTGCCCCGTCGATGAAGTCGAGCGCCTAACCACCATGGTCCGCGACGTCATGGAACACGTAGTAGACCTCCGCGTCCCCCTAATCGCCGAAGCTTCGACTGGAGTGACCTGGGCAGACGCCAAGTAAGGGCACGACCACAATTCCAAAGTAACCAAAACCAGAAGGACGCCCCTCATCAACAAGGAGCGTCCTTCGTTCAATTAAATTCAGCCAAGTATCTAGACGCCAAGACGCCATCTAGGCGGCAAGCAAGTCACCCTAGGACCTGGCCGGGCGAGGCGGGTAAGTTTTTCGTAGATTCCGCACGAGCCGGAAAGCACTTAATGTGCTTTCCGAGCGAGCCCAGGACCTGACCGAACGAAAAACTTACCCGCCTCGCCCGGCCAGGTCCGACGAGCCACGTTAACGAGCCGCCAAGATGGCGTCGATGAGCGTCAGTACGCCCCCGTCGTTGTTGCTCGGAATGCGCCACTTGGCGTGCGCGTTCATGTGCTTCTCGGCATTGTCCACGATAAAGCTATGTCCGACGCGCTCCAGCATGGGGATGTCGTTGTACGTATCGCCCACGGCGGCGGCGTCGGCGATATCGATGCCCAGGTGTTCGCACAGGTGCGCGACGCCGGCGCCCTTGTCGACGCCCAGGTTCATAAAGTCGATCCACTCGCGTCCGGCGTTGGTGACGTAGAGCTTGTCCGAGAACTCGGGGCTATAGGTCTCGCGAAACGCGGGCTCGGCGTCGTAGCCGGGGAAGAAGACCGAAATCTTGTTGGACTCGAAATCAATGCCATCAAAGCTGTCGACGTAGTTGATTGTGTTGTAGTAGACGCTGATCTCGTCGTGGTATTGATGGTCGCGGGCAAGCACGTAGAACTCGTCGAAGCAGCAAAGGACGGGGACAGCGCGCGGATCCTCCGAGGCACGGCTCAAGACCTGCTGATACAGCTCCACGTCAATAGTGCTCTTATAGATATAGCTGCCGCGATAGATCACGCACGCTCCGTTGTCGGGACAAAAAGCAAGGCGGTTTTTGATGCCCTCGAACATCTCCTCGAGCTTGGGGGCGGGACGTCCGCTGGCGGGGCAGAATACGATGCCGGCGTCGGCGAGCTTGTCCAGGCGCTCATCAAGACCCTGGGGCAGCACACGCTCGTCGGTCAGCAGCGTCTTGTCCATATCGACGGCGAGAATCTTAATGTTGCCGATGTTGGCGTCCGATTCGTAAGTTTGCATAAAAGCGAGCCTTTCGTTTCGAGATTGTTTCAGACGTTATAACCATCAATTCGTAGTCGGGCGTATTTTCGCAGGAACGGAGCGTATTTGCACCACGCTTCACAAAGTAATGAAAAAACTTTTCAGAAATTTGAATTTGTCGCTTGTGCTGCGGGCACTTTAGCGTAATATAGCGACCATCGAAAACGGAGACGGAAAAACAACCGCTTACCGAGGAAAAGGTACCGTTTGCGATATTTGAATTGCGCCCGGCGATAGGTGAAAGGAGAGGCAGATGCAGTTCGTAAAGATCATCACCACTGCAGACAATGCCATCCGACGCCAGCGCGCAATTTCCCGACGACGATAACAATCGTCTCTGTCCGCATGGGGCGCAATGCCTCAACAGAGTCATTTTGAGGTCGTTGGGTTTTAAGCACGACATAGCCGCATGTTTCTAGGGCATGCCTGTGATGCATTCTGCTGAATAACCTGATATTGCACGGTTTTTGACCTCAAGGTGACTTGCAACTGACCGATGTTCTAACTAGCTACCAAGGGCGAAAGGAAACAGCCATGAGCAAGGAAAAAGTCGTTCTCGCATATTCCGGTGGTCTTGATACATCCGTATGTGTCAAGTGGCTCCAGGACGAGAAGAATCTCGATGTCGTTTGTGTCTGCGGCAACGTGGGCCAGGAAGAGACCGGACTGGATGCCAAGAAGCAGAAGGCACTCGACCTGGGCGTTCTCGATTGCCAGGTGCTCGACCTGCGCGACGAGTTCTCTGATGAGTTCCTGACTAAGGCCATCGCCGCAAACTCCATGTACGAGAACAAGTATCCGCTGCTCTCCGCCCTGTCTCGCCCGCTGCTCGCCAAGAAGCTTGTCGAGGTCGCTCACGAGTTTGGCGCGACCTACGTCGCCCACGGCTGCACCGGCAAGGGCAACGACCAGGTCCGTTTTGAGGCCGCCGTCAAGGCCCTTGACCCCGCGCTCAAGGTTATCGCCCCGGTTCGCGAGTGGGACCTGAAGTGCCGCCCCGACGAGGTCGCCTATGCCCACGCCCACAACGTGCCGGTTCCCGAGGGTGCCAACGACAACCCCTACTCCATCGACGACAACCTGTGGGGTCGTGCCATTGAGTGCGGTCACCTGGAGGATCCCTGGAATGAGCCGCTCGACGACGCTTGGGTTATGACCAAGAACCCCGAGGACACCCCGGACACCCCGACCTACACCGAGATTGAGTTTGAGGCCGGCAAGCCCGTCGCCGTCGACGGCAAGAAGATGAAGCTCTCCGAGATCGTCATCGCCCTCAACAAGATCTCCGGCGACAATGGCTTTGGCCGCCTCGATCTGGTCGAGGATCGTCTGGTGGGCCTTAAGAGCCGCGAGTGCTACGAGGTTCCCGGCGCCCTGACGCTCATCACCGCCCACAAGGCGCTCGAGGACATCTGCGTCGAGGGCGACCTGCTCAAGACCAAGATCAAGCTCGAGCAGGATTGGGCCACCGCCGTGTACAACGGCCAGTGGTACAGCCCGCTCAAAAACGCGCTCGATGCCTTTATGGCCGATACCCAGAAGTTCGTGACCGGCACTGTCCGTCTGAAGTTCTTTAAGGGCAACTGCCATGTCGTCGGCCGCAAGAGCCCCTTCAGCCTCTATGATTACGGTCTGGCCACCTACGACCGCGACACCACGTTTGACGAGAAGGCCAGCGCCGGCTTTATCGAGATCGATACGCTGTCGCTCAAGACGTGGGCAAAGGTCCAGGGCCCCAGCTCTGCTGCCGCCCAGGCCTAGCGCCTCCTTCCCTTGGTATCCGCGCGGCCCATCCGCGTGATACATAACGGGCGCACGGGGTCCCTACCTTTCGTTATGCTTGCTGACACTTCTTAACATCGGTGGCCCCTACGTTCCGCCCGCATATATGATGCCGCGTCTGCGGCTGAGTCCGAGCCCCGCCGGGGTTGTCCGGCGGGGCTCCTTCTATCAATTTGGCGGCTCTGCGCCTATATATATGAGGAGTATCCATTATGTTCAATGCTATCGCGCATGCTTTACTTGCCCTCGCGCCCGAGCTCGATGCTGCAAAGGTCGAGGACGTTCCTATGAGCCTGAAGGCTTGGATTGACGGTTCGCAGGGCAACATCCGGAGGGAGACGTTGGGTGCCAAGTGCATGGTGCGTCACTTCTTTGCAAATTAGCTACATGGCCCCGCATGCAGTGGGGAATGTGCAAAACTAGCGGTTGGTAAATCGCTTTAGCGACATGGCGCATTGCTTTGGGCGCTTCGTTTGGCATTTGATGAAAGGGGACGATTCCATGGCTCTTTGGGGCGGTCGTTTTGAGGCGGGCGTGGCCGAGGTCACGCAGGAGTTTGGCGCGTCGCTGCCGGTCGACAAACATCTCTATAAGCAGGATATCGCCGGCTCTAAGGCGCATGCCAAAATGCTGGCGGCCCAGGGCATCATCAGTGCCGAGGACGAGCAGGCGATTGCCAAGGGCCTGACCGGAATCGAACAGGATATCGATGCCGGCAACTTCACCTTCGACATCAACGATGAGGATATTCATATGTCCATCGAGAGCGAGTTGACGCGTCGCATCGGCGAGGCTGGCAAGCGCTTGCATACCGGACGTTCGCGCAACGATCAGGTGGCGACCGACACACGCCTGGGCGTCAAGGCGCTGGCCAAGGAGCTCATGGAGGCCAATCTTGAGCTGCGCCATGTGCTGGTGGATGCGGCCAAGAAGTACGACAAGGTAATTCTGCCGGGCTACACGCACATGCAGCATGCTCAGCCCGTGCTGCTGTCGCATCATCTGCTGGCGTATTCCTGGATGTTCGCGCGCGACTTTACACGCCTGAAGGCCGCCTTTGATGCCGCCGACAACTGCCCGCTGGGCGCTGCCGCGCTTGCCGGTACGAGCTATCCGCTCGATCGTCAGATGACGGCTGCCGAACTTGGCTTTGCGGGTGTGATTCCCAACTCGCTCGATGCGGTTTCCGACCGTGATTTCCTGCTCGATCTGCATTACGCCGGCTCCGTCATGGCCATGCACCTGTCGCGTCTTTCCGAGGAGATCGTGCTGTGGTCGAGCTCCGAATTTGGCTTTATCACGCTTTCCGACTCGTACTCCACCGGCTCGTCCATCATGCCGCAGAAGAAGAATCCCGACTTTGCCGAGCTTATCCGCGGCAAGAGCGGCCGTGTGTATGGCAACCTGGTGCAGCTGCTCGTGACCATGAAGGGCCTGCCGCTTGCTTATAACAAGGACTTGCAGGAGGACAAGGAGGGCGCGCTCGATACCGCCCATACGCTCATGCAGTGCCTGTCGGTTATGGCCGGTATGATTTCGACTTGGACCGTTAACGAGGATGCCATGGCGCGCGAGTGCGGCGTGGGGCACCTTGCCGCCACCGATGTTGCCGATTACCTGGCCAAGCGTGGCCTGCCGTTCCGCGAGGCACATGCCGTGGTGGGCCATCTGGTCCTGATGTGCGAGAAGCGCGGCTGCAATCTTGAGGACCTGCCGTTTGAGGTGTTCCAGGAGGCAAGCCCGCTCTTTGAGCGCGACATTACCGAGGCGCTCGACATCCCGTCGATTGTCGCCGCGCGCACGACCGAGGGCGGCACCGCCCCTGCCGCCGTTGCCGTGCAGCTTGATCGCGCCGAGGCACAGCTCGTGGCTGACGAGGGGGTATTTGGGTCACTGACTAAGGTCGTCGAGATGGGCCACGGGGTAAAGTAGGGATTTGGCTGAAGCCGTTTTGGCCATTTATTGAGGAATCGTTTTTTGCTTTACGGGCGTCTGCTGATGTGGGCGTCCGTATTTTGTTGCTATGGGGGAGGGGCTTGTCGAGAACTTCTGTAGGACCTTTGGGCAGGTTGTGAAGGGGTTACGTTCGCGGGCGGCAACCGACCGCCTGCTCTGTTCGATGCGGTTGATGGGCGGTCGGATGGTACTCTAATCGGGCTTCGAAACAGAAGTGACACATATGGAGCGCTTTAATAAATTGCAACGTTTCAATAAACAGCTTTTTGTTTAACTGCAGCTAAAACTCTGTTACGATGCAGTCCAGGCGGGTGCCGGAATGGGACTTGGGCACGCGCGAACCTACTTGAAAGGCTACTTTTATGGCTATCGAGAAGACCTTCATCATGATTAAGCCCGACGCCGTGCGCGATCGCAAAATCGGCGAGATTGTTGCTCGCATTGAGCGCAGCGGTCTTGTTATCGAGCGCATGGAGATGACCACGCTCGAGCGCGCTACCGTCGAGGAGCACTACGCCCATCTGGCCGACAAGCCCTTCTTTGGCGGTCTCTGCGACTTTATGACGAGCGGTCCGGTCGTCAAGATGGTCGTTTCCGGTCTCTCCGCTGTTGCTAAGATGCGCACCCTCATGGGCGCTACCAACCCGCTTGAGGCTGCTCCTGGTACCATCCGCGGCGACTTTGCCGTCGATGTCAACGCCAACGTGATCCACGGCTCCGACTGCCTGGAGAACGCCGAGATTGAGATCAAGCGCTTCTTTGGCTAAACCAGCTTTGACTCCTTAAAGCTGTTAGCGTGTGGCTTGGGCGCCGCGGAACTCCATCCGCGGCGCCCTTTTATTCCAAAATCTATGCAGGGGCCCGCTCGG
>CALHJX010000103.1:0-31276 GCA_938033385.1 uncultured Collinsella sp.
CGTGAGCGGGGAGGGACGGCGATCCGGCCTCCCGCCCTGCGCCCCGCAGTCCACGTTCGTATCGGCGCTAGTAGTTCACCACCTGCTCCTCAAAGTACGCCTTGGGGTGGTTGCACACCGGGCACACCTCAGGCGCCTCGGCACCAACGTGCAGGTGCCCGCAGTTCAGGCACTTCCATACCTTCACGCCCTCACGCTCAAACACCTCGCCCGACTCGATGCGCTCGACGAGTTTGTTGTAGCGCTCCTCGTGGGCCTTCTCGACGGCGGCGACACCACGGAACTTCTCGGCGATCTCGGCAAAACCCTCCTCCTCGGCGGTCTTGGCGAACTCGTCGTACATCGTGGTCCACTCGTAGTTCTCGCCCGCAGCGGCATCACGCAGATTGTCCAGGGTATCGGGGACGGCGCCGTCGTGCAGGTACTTAAACCACAGCTTGGCGTGCTCGGACTCGTTGCCCGCCGTCTCGGCAAAGATATTCGAGATCTGAACGTAGCCATCCTTCTTGGCCTTAGATGCGTAGTAGCGATACTTGGTGTGTGCCTGGGACTCACCGGCAAAAGCGGTCTCGAGGTTCTTCTTGGTTTGGGAATTCTCAAAATCCATAGGTGTACTTCCCTTCAACACGTGCCGCCCATAGGCTTTGAGCGACCTTGTCTTTAGGATGCCCTCAAGCCGCGAATTTAAACCTTACAATCCCGTTCTTCAGATTTGAGCGGGCTACACACTCAACCAACGATCGTCCTCGGCTCGGCAAAAGCCCTCGCGCTCCAGGTCAGCTAGAATGCCCGCGATCAAGTCGCACTCGACCGGCCCGCGACCGGCTGCCGCTTCCATCTCGTTAACGCCCACCACGGCATCAGCAAGCGTAATCCCCGCCGGCTGCCCATCGCGCGCTGCCAACAACATACGCACGATTTGCGCGCGCTTTTGGCGGCGCGAGCCCTCAAACTTGGACTGACGACTATAGCCCGCCGACCGCCTGGACGGATTGGGCAGTGTCTTTTTAAGATACGCGCCGTAATCCAGCAATGCGTAATACCACGCGCGCGGCGTGTCGGCATCGTCTTGAGGCGCGGCAAAGGGCGCGATCTCGTCCGCCGCCGCACCGGGGACCGCCGGACAGGCAGCTTGGATCAGCGGCACCAGTTCGCGATCGGGAACGGCCGGCACATCGGGAAAGAAATGATGCAAAAAGACCGTGCGCACATTGGTCTCCAAATACACGCCCGGAAGATCAAACGCAAACGAACGGATACCCTGCGCCGTTGCCGGGCCAATACCAGGCAGAGCGACCAAGTCACGCGTCTCACGCGGAAACTCCCCGTCCCAGTCCTCTACAACGCGCTGAGCGGCCCCGTGAAGCGCCAGAGCGCGTCGGTTGTAGCCCATGCCCTGCCAAGCGTCCAAAACATCGGAAGGCGCGGCCTGGGCAAGCGCCTGCACAGTCGGAAAACGATCGAGCCACACCGGCATGCGCGCCTCCACACGCGGCACCTGTGTTTGCTGCAGCATGACCTCAGAAAGCCAAATGATGTACGGATCGCGTGTGCGGCGCCACGGAAGGTCGCGATAACGCAGGACCCCTTCCGAACGAATCATCGAACGAAAGGGGTCCTGAATCATGGCTATGCTCCTTATGCGGCGCTATTCCTCCCGGTAAGCGCACGCGCAGGTGGCGTACTCGGGAAACGCTTCGCGGTCGGCGAACTTGGGATCGACGGCCGGGAACTGGCGGTGAGCGACGATGTCGCCGAGCGAAACGGAATCGAGGTAGTCGCGCATCAACGCCTGAGCTCCGGCCCACAGGGGATGATAGCAGCACGCGCCCATGCGCGCACAGTCACCATCGGGCGCGGTGCAATCGTTCATAACCATAGGACCCTGAACGGCCTCGACGACCTGGCGGATAGTGACGTCGTCCGGACTGACCTTGAGACGCATGCCACCGTGGACGCCACGCAGGCTCTCCACAATACCGGCCTGGACCAAACCGTGCTGAATCGAGCGGGCAAACGAATACGGGACATTGACCTCTTCGGCAGCGGTGCGAACAGAAAGCAAACACTCCGGATCCTCAGCAAGCATCGCCAGCATTCGAAGGGCGTAATCAGTCTTCCTCGATATGTCCATTTTTCCCCTTTCAAGGAATACGAACAGCTCGAACGAGCTCCGGGGCCGAGCTTGTGTCGAGACGCTAAATGACCGCCAGGACATCCAAATGGTAAATCGGATATCCACTGAGTGCCGCGCTTGGAGCGAAATGCATCAGATGCGGCGCACAGTGCAATTTAGTATAACCTAACCCCCTGTCTCGTAGAACAGGTGTTGCGCAACAAAGCTGTTGTTCAGACAGATATACTTATTAGATTTTACTTGCGTTCCCGAAGGCGCGGGGATTCTGGGCGAAGATGCACCAGGGCGATCGTTCTATCGAAACAAAGTGCATCAAACGCAAAAAGCCACGTCCGAAGACGTGGCTTTAATTGCGTTGGCGGGAAGTACGGGGCTCGAACCCGCGACCTCCGACGTGACAGGCCGGCGCTCTAACCAAACTGAGCTAACTCCCCAGGCAGACGTTCGCGTTTGTTTCCGCTCGCGTGCGCTGCGGGGATTAGTATACACAGAAGTCTGTCCGGCGCGCAACAACTTTTTTGAAAAAATTTTTCGGTCCCTCCCTGCCGTCACATTGTTCAATCAGTTTTGCGGGCGTGCGCCGCTGCGCGGCTAGCCCGCATGCTCCTCGGCGGGGTTGGTCTGATGGATCTTGTTGAACTTCCGCCTTTGGCTCAAATGGAAACGGGGGACGCATCTGCATCCCCCGTTTTTGTTGTGATTACTCTAGGTCAATAAACTTAGTGCTTAGGATCTTGCCGTCTTTTACTAGCATTCTGGCCATGGTGGGGCCTCGGGTGCCTCTGGGGTAGCTAGCGCTGCCCGGGTTGAGGACTAAACAACGGCCCACTTGGGCTTCTTTGGTTACGTGGGTGTGACCATTGATGGCTACGTCTACGGATCCCACCGGAAGGTCTTCGCGGTAGTGGGCTACGGCGAATTTGAGGCCTTCGTAGGTAAAGAGCGCAAGACGGTCTACATCGGGACCGTAGTCGCGGTAGTAATCGTTGTTGCCCAGTACGGCCCGCACGGGGGCGATGGTGCATAGGTGCTCGTAGTCCATCTCTGACGTGAGATCGCCGGCGTGGATGATCAGGTCTGCGCCCTCAAGCTCATCCAAGAGCGCAGGCGATAAATAGCCGTGGGTGTCCGAGATGATGTCGATGCGCTTGGCGCTTGCGCTGTTCATGGGATCCCTTCCGCAAAAAACGATTCGGCAGATACATACAAAAAAGCCCCACGGCTCCGCAGACGATGGGTCTACAGGGCTGCGGGGCCAGTGTGCTAGAGACTCAGGGCCTTCTTGAGCGGCACGACGCGGCGGCGCGAAACCGGCACGCGTTCGTCGACGCCCGTAATGCCCAGCTGGATGGCACCCGAGGGCACCGTCTCGACATCCGTGACGCACGCCAAGTTGACGATATAGCGGCGGTGAACACGGAAGAAGCCAAAGTCGCAGAGCTTGGCCTCAAACTGCGCCAGCGAGGTTGTCGACAAAAAGCGATCATCGACGGTATAGATACAGGAGTAATCGTCCTTGGCCATGATAAAGCGAATGTCGTCCACGGGAATGAGCACCTTGCGGCCGCCCTTTTCCACCGGGATACGCTCGATGGTCACCTTGCTGTCCGTAACCGGCTTGGCGCGTTGCATGACCTTCTCGATCGCGCGATCCAAGCGAGCTTCCTCGACCGGCTTCATCAGATAATCGACGGCATCCACGTCGAATGCCTCGACCGCATGGTCACTATACGCAGTCACAAACACGATCGCCGGCGGATTTTTGAGCTTATGCAGCGCCTCGGCAAGTTGCAGGCCCGAGGCACCGGGCATCGAGATATCGAGAAACACGACATCCACGCGACTTTCCATAAGCATCTCGATGGCGGAGCGGACGCTCGACGCCTCCGTGATCGTGCCGATCTTGCCCGTTTGCTCGAGCAGGAAACGAAGCTCCGAGCGAGCCGGCGCCTCATCATCCACAATCATCGCACGCAGCATAGGGATAAAACCTTTCGTCAACTAACTACGCCGGGCATCCGTCGCATGACGTTGAGCCCGTAGCCTTTTATTTTACTCTTGAATGTCAAAGATGCTCTCTGACAAATCAAGATGAAGGAGCACTTTGGTGCCCTTGCCCGGCGCCGATTCGACACGCGTATAGGAGTGCGGCCCATAAAAGCGATGGATGCGCTCCGAAATATTGTGCATGGCCACACCGGCGCCGCCGCCCTGGGGAGAGCTGGCGTCGGGACGGGCAGAGCGCTCGTCAAACAGTCTAGCGGCGGTACCCTCATCCATGCCCACGCCATTATCGGCCACGGCAATCAAGATTGCATCCTCGCCGTCTTGGTGAACGGTCACGTCGATCCTCAGGGCGTCGTCATCGCCCATACCATGACGTACGGCGTTCTCGACAATCGGCTGGATCACGAACGCCGGCACCAGCGTATCTTCCACGTCCTCGGACACATCGAACGTCGCAAGCACGCGGTCCTCGCCAAAGCGGGCCTTCTCAAAGGTAAGGTAGCGCTTGGTCTGTGCAACCTCGCGCGAGACCGGAATAAGCGATCCCGAGTTGTCGAGCGTGGCACGATAGAACGATGAGAACTCACGAAGCAGTTCGCGGGCCCGCAGCGGGTCGGTGCGCGTAAACGATGCAATGGTGTTCAGCGTGTTGAACAGGAAGTGCGGGTTAATCTGCGCTTGCAGCGCACGCACCTCGGCGCGCGCCGTGAGTTCCTTTTGCACCTCGAGCTCGTGGATGGCGAGCTGCGTGGACAAGATCTCGGCAAAGCCCGAGGCAAGCGCGTACTGGGTACGGTCGACGGCGCGCGGGGTCTTGTAGTAGAACTTGAGCGTGCCGACGGTACGATCGCCCACCTTGATGGGGGCGATAATGCCGGCGGGGACTTGGTTGTGCGAGCCATCTGAGCCCACGACATCCACCATACGGTTGAACGACTGCACGATGCCATGTTCGATAACGTAGCGTGTGGCAAGCGTGTGGATGGGAGAATCTGGCAGTAGTTTTTCCTCAAACTCGCCCGCGCAGGCCAACACGTTGCCCTCGTCGGTGATGGCCACCGTCATGGCGCGCGTCTCGGGCAAAATGCGCCGGCACACCAAACGCGCCGACTCCTGCGTCAGACCGCCCTTAATGTCCTCGAGCATAGCCGAGGCCACCGAGAGCGTCTCCTCGGTGTACTGGGAGCGCACCGAATCGGGATTGAGCGTCAAAAAGATAAAGATGCACAGAAAGATGCACAGCAGCGCGCAGGCAATCACCGTGGCGATCGGCTCGATACCGGTCACCAAGGCAAAAATAAAGTACACCAGCACGCAAATGGCGCAGGCAACGGCAATGATGCGAAAGATTGATATTGAACTATCGCGCTGGGCGCGGCGGTCGATCATTCGGCCCCCTCCAGGATACTGATCAGTTGTGCGTCACGCCAAAGCCCGTCCATGATCTTGGGCCAAAAGCTCTGGAAACGCAGGTAGCTTGCGGCGTTTTGGCGCGCGTAGGTCTTGGCCTCGTCAATACCGTGGCGCCAGATGCGCAGGTAGCCCTCATGCTCGCGGGTAAACACGCTGCGGACCATAGCGGTCTTGCGCACGCGGTCGTCGAGCTCGCGCGAAATCCACGGGCCCGGGTAGGGCATGAGTGATGCCGCCGTAACGGGAATGAGCTCCTTTTGATGCGCGGCGAATGTCAACTTGGCCCGTTCGTAGTACCAACGGTATACATCCTGCATAAAGCGCGGTGAGCGCTTTTCGGACTCCGGAGGCAGATGGCGCACGGTCCACTCGTTATCGAACCACACGTCGTAGCCAAACATGCGCATGTTAAAGAGGTAATCCAAGTCCTCGCCGCGGGTGATAAACGGGTCAAAGGCCACACGCGTAAAGGCGCGGGCGTGCAGGGCCATCAGGCCGCCGCACACGTAGTTGGAGCGCGAGATGCGGGTGCCCGAGAGCGCCTTTTTCATCCAACGGTTGAACTCGATGCGCTTGGTCCACCAACGATGGCAGATGCCCGCCTTGTCCGTGGGAGCCAGCGGCGAGCCGTCGCGATCGTAGAAATAGCCGCTCTTGACCAAGATCGGCAAGCCCTGACGCGTCTGCTGCCCCAACGCATAGGTCGCGCGCTTCATAAAGTCGGCGTCGATGACAGTCTCATCGTCATCCAAAAAGATAACCGCGTCATGCCCCAGCACAGCGGCACAGGCTAGCCCCATGTTGCGGATGGCACCGTAGCCTCGCAGGCTCACGCACTCGCCCGAACCCTTGGGCGCGATCTGAGCAACCCGGTCTGCAATGCGCGAGGCCTGGGTGTTGGTGACAACGGTGACCTTGAGCGTGGGATGCGCGTCGACAATCTCGCGCACGCGCAGCGACACATCGGCTGTGGCAGAAACGGGACAGACCACCAAAAGGATGATGCGCGGGATGTCACGTACCTGCTCAAGCGAGGCCAGGCAGCGGTCGAGTTCGGGATTGTCGGCGTTGAGTCGCGTCGAATGGTCATAGGTGCCAGGGGCGTTTGCGCAAGCGTCATCGCCCGCCCAATACGTTGGAATCACGACTGTGGCGTTCATGCCTTACCCTCCCTGCAACACAAAAACGGGACGCCGCCAAACACAGGCGACGCCCCGCGACCTAGCTGATTCCATCATACCCACTTGGGCAAATCATTGCTCGCAAGTCGCAATGTTTATTGCGGATAACCCCAAAAGAGTACCGTGGACAGGCACAATAGCCGCTCGCTCCTATGCGGCATGCTCTGCCGCCCGAGTCATGCGGGACAGGCGGACCAGCAGCATAAAGCCAACGACCAGCAGCACGCCAATGGAAAGGACGCCCAGCGACGGGTTGCCGGTCAGCGAGGTGACGACCGACACCAGGAAGGTGCCCATGACGCTTGCATAGCGACCGAAGATGTCAAAGAAGCCGTAGTACTCGTTGGACTTTTCCTTGGGGATAATGCGGCCAAAGTAGCTACGGCTAAGCGCCTGCACGCCGCCCTGGAACAGGCCGACCATAATGGCAAGCACCCAGAATTCAAAGGCGGTCTTTAGGAAGAACGCGGCGAACAGCACAATGCCCATGTAGGCGGCGACCGCCACCAGGATCATGTTGAGCGTGCCCACGCGTCCGGCGAGCTTGCCGTAGATGATGGCGGACGGAAAGGCCACGAACTGCGTAACGAGCAGCGCCAGTACCAGCTGGGTCGAATCGATGCCCAAAGCCGAGCCGTAGCTGGTAGCCATGGAAATGACCGTGTGGACGCCATCGATATAGAAGAAGAACGCAATCATGTAGACCAGCACGGTCTTGTTGTGGGCGATCTCGCGCATGGTGTGTCCGACCTCGGAGAACACACCGCCAACGATGTGGCCGATGGTGTCCTCGGGACCGCGCTCACGACCATACTTTTGCTTATAGGTGTGAATGAGCGGCAGGGTAAAGATGAGCCACCAGGCACCAGTGATGATAAAAGACAGACGCGTTGCCAGCATGGTGGGGACGCCAAGAGCGGGGCCACCCATGATGAGCGCCAGGCAGATGACGAACGGCACGGTGGAACCGATGTAGCCCCAGGCATAACCCGAGCTGGACACGGCGTCCATGCGCTCGTCGGTGGTAACGTCGGGCAGCATGGCGTCGTAGAACGTCATAGAAGAGTTAAGGCCGATGGTGCACAGCACGTACACGGTCAAAAATGCCATGGCGGACATTGGGATAGCCTGCGCCAGGCAAAGAACCAGGCCCGTGAGGAAGAAGCCCAAGAAGAACTTGATCTTGTTGCCGGCGTAATCAGCAAGCGCGCCCAGAATGGGCATGAGCATGGCAATGACCAGCGAGGCGATCGTCTGCGCGTTGCCCCAGGCGACCACCAGGTCTGCCGAGGAAGCACCGGTATTGATGGCGTTAAAGTAGATGGGCACCACCGAGGTATTGAGCAGCACGAGGGCCGAGTTGCCCACATCGTACATAACCCAGTTACGCTCGAGCTTGGTGTATTTCATGGACAGGGCCCCTTCGTATTTCGCCCGATATGCAGTTAGTTCATCGTACCCCAATTGTCCAGAGGCGCCGGTAAGGATTCGGCAAAGGGGCACGCACGAGCCCTACTCCTCGCGGCCGAACTCTTCGTCGGCGCCGAGCACGCGACCGCTGTAATTGACGTGGTTGGTCACGGCTTCCATATCGCCGGTCTCGATAAAGCGGGCGACGGTGAGCTCGTAATCGAGCAGTGCGCGGTCAAAGACCTCGGGGAAGCTCTCAGTCGAGACTTCATCGGTAAAGGGGCTCTTCCATGCCAAGTGGCCCAGATTTCCGGTACGCTCGGGCAGCTCGGTCGTCACGCGGTGCGCAAGGCCGTCGAGCAGCGAATAATCGTGCACCAAGCCCTCGAGCAGGGCAATCGCGCGCGTCTTGGCCGAACCGGCCGGCTCGATAGTGCGGTAGAGCAGCTGCATGTCCGAGACGGCGCCGGCGTACTCCCCCGCCGGGATGTCGATACCGTACACGCGTCCGGCGACGTAGCTCATCAGCACGCCGGCAACGCGATTGATGCGGTCGGTGGTGACGATCTCGCCCGCCGGCGGATAATCCTCGACCGTAGCCCCATCGCGCTTGAGCTGCAGCATCAACACGTCCAAGTCGCTTTCGAGCACGGCATGAACTTGACTGCCCGAAGCCTCGAGCTCGGGATCGGACTCGACAATGCCAAACTGCTGCTCGTAGACAAAGGGATGGGCATTGCGATCGAGCACATAGTGCGACAGCAGGCCCAGCGCAAAGGCGCGACCCAGATTGGCATCGCGCGGCTGCAGGTGCGACACGCCGTCGCGCAGGCACGAGAACTGGCGCGACATGCGCGAGCGGTGCATGACCTGAGCAAGCGACATGCAGTCGGAAATGCGCGGCGTGAGCATGTGGAAGAAGAACGGGTCGGGACCTTGGTTTCCCAGGATAAAGGCGATGCGCTCCTCGTCGGACGTGATAACGCCCCGCGGAAGACGGTCGATGCTTTCCTCGCCAAACAGATGATGCGTAATGAGCGCGGGCATAATAATCCTTTCGATTTCATTCGATGCAATCCATTATGCCCACCGCACAGTCATGCCAAACCTGTAACGGCAAACGATGGCACACCGACCCTTACGCAAGCCCCAAGTGCGATTTGACCTCGGCAGCGCGACGGCGGGACACGGGCACCATCGAGGTTACGCGATCGAGCCTGAGCTCCATCAGGCCCGTGGAGCCGATCTCGACATTATGTACGTCTTCCAAATTAACCAGATAGCTGCGGTGAACGCGGATAAAGCCCTCGGAGGCCAGGCGACGCTCGAGCGAAGAGATCGACTCATTGATCAGATACGTCCCCTCGGCGCAGACGGCGTTGCAAAAATCGGCGCGCGCCTCAAAGTAGCAGACATCCGCCACGGGAATGAACACCTTTTTGCCCCCGCGATCCACCGTCAGGCGCAAAGGCTGGCGCGGAGCATGGACGACGCGGCGAGCCCCCAGGGCAGTCTCGATCTTGTCGAGCGCCTTTGACAGGCGGGCATCCTCGACCGGTTTGACGATGTAATCGACAGCATCGAGGTTATAGGCATCGGCCGCATACTCGGCAAATGCCGTCACAAACACCACAACCGGCGGCGTCTTTAGGTTCTGCAGCGTCTCGGCAAGCTCAATTCCCGAGCGACCGGGCATGGTAATGTCTAAAAACAGCACGTCGGGCTTGTTCGACAGAATCGACTCCACGGCTTCGGTGACATTGCCCGCCTCGGCAATCTGACCCACACGCGTATCCTTTTCCAACAGATAGCGTAGCTCAGCCCTAATTGGAGGCTCGTCATCAACCACCAGGATGTTCCAGCCTTCGGACATATGCGCTTCCCCTCTTTTTCTCTCAATCCAACCGCGTGCTACACCGTTAGCGGCGCCGGCTCATGCGGCTCGCCGTTCAACTCAACGATGACCTGCGTTCCCACGCCCTCCTGGGACTTCACGCGCATGCCAGAATCTTCTCCGTAAAAGAAATGGATGCGCTGAAGCACGTTGAAGAGCGCCAGGCCGCAACCTCGCTTGACGGAGCCGTCGGCGGTAATGCTCTCGGGCTCCTCTCGGCGATGCTGCTCAAACAGATGCGCGCAGACTTCTTCGCTCATCCCGATGCCGTCATCTTCGACGATAATCTCCAAGCCGTCATCGGTCTCAAAAGCCCTAACACGAATAGAAAGCGGCTCGATCTCGCGCTGCGCATGCTTGATGCAGTTTTCGAGCAGCGGCTGCAAGATAAACGGCGGTACCAGGCTGTCGCGCACCTCAAAGTCGATGTCGACCGAAACGCGCAGACGGCCGTCGCCATACCGGGCCTGCATAAGATTGATATAACGAGTGCCCTGCTCCACCTCGTGCTCGAGCGTGGTGAGCGTATCGGAGTCAGAAAGCGTCTGACGATAGTAGTTGGAAAAGTCGATCAGCAGCGATCGCGCCTTGTCGGGCTCGGTTCGAACGAGCGACACGATCGTGCTAATGGTATTGAATAGAAAATGCGGATCGACCTGTGACTGCAGGGCGCGAAGCTCAACGCGGGCTGTGAGCTCGTCCTGGCGCTCGAGCTCAAAGCTGGCGAGCTGCGTGGAAATTAGGTCGGCAAAACCCGAGGCAAGGGCCGTCTGGCGCATATCAATGCTGCTCAGGCGAGGGTAATACAGCTCGAGTGTGCCCACGCAATGCCCGCGCACGGTAAGCGGCGCGACGATGCCGGCGCGCAGGCGGGGAAAATAGCCGCCCGTCTCATTGGAGGTGTCGCGCGAAAACACGCTCTGCTCGCCCGTCTCAATCACACTGAGCGTGGTCTTGAGCACGACCGGGGTGCCGGCGGGACACCTTGTCGAATCCTCGCCCCAACTTGCCAACACCTGCTTGCCGTCGGTAAAGCAGATGGCAGAGGCGATGGTCTCGGACAGGATGATTTTAGAGGCGCCCAGGGCCGCTTCGGGCGTAAGGCCACGCGATGTATAGGCGAATATTTTTGATGCGATGGCGAGCGTACGGTCGGTTGCGCTCGATGTGAGGTCGTCGGGGACCACAAAGACATACGAGAAAAAGAAGCACAGCATGACCATGCCGGCAATAACGACAACGCCCGGAACGGGATTGGGATTATCGGTTAAATCCCAGATAAGCAGCAAGATAAGCGCCGGAACGACAATACCGAGCAGGATGGCCTGGACCACATGCTGGGCCGTGCGAAAGACCTTGGTAGAGTTGTAGCTCTTGCCCAGAATCAGCCTGTTTAAATCCACCGTCATCCCCTTTTTTCTATCGCACCCATAGCAATAAAGAGGGCCGCAAGCGACCCTCTCCATTGAATTATGCAATCAAAAACTGTGTTTTACATCCAGCCATCGACAAACGGTATCTTAGGCGCTGTATTTGTTGGCCTCGCCAAAGGTGCCAGCCTCGACGATCCAGCCGTCCTTCATGATGACGTCCATGTTGTCGGTGTTGAGCACGTGGATGTCGGCGGCGACGTCACCGTTGACGACCAGCAGGTCGGCGCACTTGCCGGCCTCGATGGAACCGGTCTCGTCCTCGATGTGGCACATCTTGGCACCGTTGAGGGTGGCGCAGGTGATGGTCTCGACCGGGGTGAAGCCGATCTTGTCGACGAACTCGTACATCTCCTCGATGGAGCAGGTGCCGTACGGGGTGACGAAGGAGAAGGAGTCGGAGCCGATCGTCATGACAACGCCGCGCTTCTTGGCCTCGCGCAGGCAGTCGTAGTTGCGCTGCAGCTCCTTCTCGACCAGGGTGCCCTCGTACTTGTCGTGCAGCTCGGGGACGTAGACGGGCGGATAGGTGGCGTACCAGGTGGGCAGGAAGGCGATCGTCGGGGTGAAGAAGTTGCCCTGCTCGGCCATGAGGTCCATGGTGCGCTCATCGATATCGAAACCGTGAATCAGCTGCTCGCAGCCAAAACGAACGGAATCGTAGGCAGCGGCGTGGTTGTTGTAGCAGTGGCTCCACACGGGGATGCCGACCATCTTTGCCTCGTCGACCACGGCCTGGATCTCCTCGGAGCAGTAGTGCTGGTCGCGACCGGAGTCCCAGCGCCAGATGCCGCCACCGGTAGCCCAGATCTTGATGGCATCGGGGTTCTCGCGCAGGCGACGACGGACGGCCTTGCGCAGATCCCAAGGACCGTCGACCTGGTCGCCCCAGGGATGGGATTCCTTGTTGAGCTCCTGGGTGCAGTGGTGGGAGTCACCGTGGCCGGCAACGCGGCAGAAGCCGAGGCCGGTGGCCAGAACGCGCGGGCCCTTGAAGACGCCCTTGTCGATGCAGTCACGGATCTGGATACCAAAGCGGCCGATCTCGCAGACGGTGGTGAGGCCATGGGTGAGGCAGTCGTAGGCCTGCTTGACGGCGACGGCCTGCTTCTCGAGGAGCGGCTGCATGACCCAATCGGTGTCATCGTCGGTCAGGTTGCCCGAGAAGTGCAGGTGGGTGTCGATCAGGCCGGGAAGGACGGTCTTGCCGGCGGCGTCGATGACCTCAACGTCCTCGGGAAGGTCCTGCATAGCGCCGGCGTACTCGATCTTGCCGTTGTCGTCGACGAGAACGAGGGAGTTCTCGACCGGCTCGGCACCGGTACCGTCGATGAGCTTGCCGCCAACGATTGCATACTTAGTGGACATGGTTCCTCCTTATGGATCCATATAGTGGGCGAGGCCGTGTTGGGTTAAGGCCTCACAAAGCTACCCAAGTGGTGCCGGGTTCGGTGCGCGGGAGAGAGGATTCCGCGCACCCGATCCGCCCCGGCTAGGCGTTACTTTTTGCGGGAATTGGTGAAAGCCATGAGGGCCAGGCCAATAGCCAACCAACCGATCACGATGCTCCACTCCACCATGTTGAGGGAGGCGGGAGAGAGCGGAATCACGAGCAGGCCGATGATGATGGCGCAGGCAGCGATAGCGAGGCCGATGCCAAACTTGCCGCCGGGCACCTCGTAGGGACGAGGCAGGTCGGGCTCGGTGAAGCGCATGCGCAGGCAGGCGAGGGCGACCATACCGCAGGAGAAGATGAAGGCGAGAGCCGACACGTTGGTCAGAGGGATGAGCATGTTCTTGCCCAGGAACGGACCGATGACGGTGATGACGCCCAGAACGACGCAGGCGAGCTTGGGAGCGCCGGACTTGGGGTCGACCTCGGCGAACTTCTCGGGCAGCTGGCCCTTGCGGCCCATGGCAAGCATGATGCGGCTCGTGGCGCCGTAGAAGGAGTTCATCGGGCCCATGGGTCCAAGCGTGGCGATGACGAGCATGGCCAAGTACAGAAGCATGTTGATGCCCTTGAGGCAGGCAAGCGCGGGAACCGGGCTCTTAACAAACTCATGCCAGTCGAGAATGGTGCCGAACGAGTAGATGCAGACCATGTAGAAGCCGCCGGCGGCCAGCAGAGCCAGGGAGATGATCTTGCCGAACTTGTTCCAGTTGAGGCCCTCGGCTGCTTCCTCAGCCTGCTGAGGAATGGTGTCGAAACCGGCGTAGAAGAACGGGGTCAGAACCAGGACCGACACGATGCCGGCGAACAGGCTGGCGCCCTCGGTAGCGGCCTTGCCGCCGCCAGCGCCGGTGACCTGGGAGAACACGGGCATGGCGTTGTCCGGCGAGCCGGTGAACAGCGAGACGCCCATGGCGAGCAGCATGCCGCAGAGCAGGGCCTTGGTCAGGAAGGCCTGGAGCTTGGCGGCCGAGCTGGCACCGCGGAAGTTGAGGAAGATGACGTAGGCTGCAAAGCCGAGCGCGATCAGCGTCGGGAACAGGTAAACGTCGGCGCCCAGGATGGTGTAGAGCTTGACGGCGCGCAGCCACTCAAGACCGGGCAGGCTGCCGAACATCTCGGACACGAGGGTCGAAATGGCGATGGCCTCCCACGGGCACAGGATACCGTTGCCCAGGGCCAAAAGCCATCCGGTGATGTAGCTCAGAGTACGGCCAAAGCTACGATCGACATACTCGACGATTCCGCCCGAGATGGGGATGGCAGCCGTGAGCTCACCGAAAACAGCTCCGACGGGCACGAGGAAGATTGCACCCAAGAGGAATGCGATCATAGCGGGAACGGGACCGCCGCCCACGACCATCCAGTCGCCGACCTGCAGAACCCAACCGGTGCCGATGATGGCACCGAAACCGATGGTGAAGAAGTTCCAGAGCGAAAGCGTTTTCTTCATGCCGCCGTTATCCTCGACTGCAACTTCTGCGTTCTTGTCCGCCATTGTTCCCCTCCTTTCCTTATTGACGCCCCTTGGCGTCACCCCTTGCGCGGTCCGTTTCGCCGCGCGCTTTTATTTCGTGGCTTTAAGATACGGCCTTGACGCAGCAGCTCCGCTTGTAGCTCGACCGAAGGCAGAACTGCAAAACGAGCGGCGCCGTTTTTGGGACGAACGGCACGGTTTGCCGCTCATTGTTGCCGCCCGTCCGACGGGCGTACGCTCATCGGACGCATATAGAGATGTTTTTGAGGCCGTGTGTTTTGCGCCTTTCGTACCGTTTACCGAGCTTTTGACGCGCAGACCCATTTGTTGCACATCTTTTTTGTAGGATAGACAGGTTATACATGAGACAAGGCGGTACGAATGGCATACGGATACAACGACGGTGATCAACGGCGACAAAGCGTTCGCCTTGCTGGCCGTACCACGCCTACGCCCAGAAGTGCCACGAGCAGCAATCCGCAACGCCTCCAAGAGCAACCCAGGCCTTCGTCTCGGCAGCAGGCAAGCAGAACGCGGCAGAGTGGTCGTCCGAGCACGAGCACGAGCGCGCAGCAAGATGGCCGCTTGGGCGCGCGCACTCGACAGCGCCAAGCCGAGGTTCCGCAACTACGCCGCAACGGCGCACGTCAGCCCGGCATCCATCTCAACCGCTTCTTTTCGCATCCCCAAGGTGAACGCGACGGCAAGCCTTACCGCTCGACATCGCACGTGAATGCCCCCGCCCTGCCGGCCCGTCGACTTCGCCTCGCACTGTGCTCTATCCTTACCTGTCTGGTCTTTGTGCTTATGAGCTCCTGTATGTCCCACGGCTCGGCCGGGCTCGAACCCACCGCCGAGGACAAGCTGCTCAAGGCCCCCGTCGCGCCCGGTTATTCTTTCGCCTTTTCGACCCCGCGCTCGCAATGGCAAGCCGGCACGATGCCCCATATCTATCAGATCGACCCCGCGTGGTCGGAGCTGCCTTACGCCGGCGGCACCATCCGCCAAAATGCCTGCGGGCCTACGTGCCTCACCATGGTCTATATCTTTAAGACGGGACGCACCGATATGACCCCCGTCGATATGTGTGCGCTTTCCGAGGTGGGCAATTACGCCCCCACCGGTGCAACCGAATGGTCGTTTATGACGAGCGGCGCGTGGCAGTTGGGACTTAACGGAACGGAGCTCCATAACGATCGCGACTCTATGACTCAGGCGCTGCGTTCGGGAGCGCCCATCATCGCCGCCGTTCGGCCGGGCACCTTTACCAACGTGGGCCACTACATTGTGCTTTACGGTATTGACGACGCCGACCAGATTGGCGTCTACGACCCCAACTCGGCCAGCCGCAGCGTCCGCCGCTGGGGCGTCGTAGAAGTCCTTAACGAAGTCGAAGCCATGTGGGCCTACTACTAGTCATTGGTACTAGTCATTGGGGACAGACTTAAATGAGTAGCCCCAGGCTGCCAGGAACTGCCGACACGGAAAGCGCATCCCATTTTGGAGCTCAATAGCGGGATGCACTTTCCGTTAGCGGCCCGTTTGGGAAACTACGTTCCACTTTCCGGCAACATTCCGGGATGCATTTTCCGGTTGAGGCCCTCAAGGGAAACTATGTCCCATGTTGGACGCTCATTCTGGGATGCGCTTTCCGCAGTTGATGATTGATGCGGGCTTTAAGGACTGTTCCAAGCTGCCAGCAGAAAAGGAACGTCCCCAAGTGCCGGGTTTCCGCAGTCATTGGGGACAGACTTAAATGACTAGTCTTTTAAGAACGTCCCCAATGACTACCCACAGAATGAGGGTCTCATCGGGGACTAGGTAAATAGCAAAAGCCCCCGCGGCCGAAACGGGCCGCGGGGGCAGCAGGCTTGCAAGGGTTAACTCAAGTCCTCGCCATTTGATGCAATGACCTTTTGATACCAGCAGAAGCTGTCCTTTCGGTAGCGATCGAACGTGCCTTTGCCCGTATCATCGGCATCGACATAAACAAAGCCATAGCGCTTCTTCATCTGCCCCGTCGAGGCCGATACCAGATCGATACAGCCCCACGGCGTGTATCCCATCAGGTCAACACCGTCCTCGACAATTGCATCGCGTAGCGCAAGAATATGCCTGCGCAGGTAATCAATATGATACGCATCGTGGACTTTGCCGTCTTCCAGCGCATCGAGTCCGCCCACACCGTTCTCAGCGATAAAGAGCGGAAGATGGTAACGATCGTGGTAGCCGGCAAGCGTCACGCGCAAACCCAGCGCATCGATCTGCCATTTCCAGGCAGTCTCTTTATCCTTGAGGTACGGATTGCGCAGCGTCGGGAACACGTTGCCCTCCGCCTTCTCAGCGATCACCTGGTCATCGGCGCACACCAAGCGCGAGCAATAGTACGAGAACGAGATGAAGTCGACGGTATGCTCGGCCAGATACTCCGTATCGCCCGGCTCAAAGGGCACGTGAACACCCTCTTTCTCGAGCGCACGTAGCTTCCAAGTAGGATAGGCGCCCGCAGCCATCACGTCAGTGTAGAAGTAGCGGCCGCGGTCCTCCTCATACGCAAGCCATACGTCCTCGGGCGCACAACGGTACGGATAGGTCGCACCGGCAGCGATCATGCAACCCACCTTGTTTGCGGGATCGATCTTGTGCAGGATCTCGACAGCGCGAGCGCTCGCCATAAACATATGGTGCGAGAACGCCGCGGTCACGGCTGCACGGTCACGCTCATCCTCGAGCGTGACGCCCGCGTTGAGATAGGACAGCGCCACGCTGTTGATCTCGTTGAAGGTGAGCCAATAACGCACGAGGCCCTGGTACGCACGTCCGACGGTCTCGACGTAGTGCGCATACCGCTCGATCATCTCTCGGCTTTGCCATCCACCATAACGCTCGACCAGAGCCAACGGATAGTCGTAGTGCGACAGCGTCACGAGCGGCTCGATTCCGTGCTCGCGCAGCGCCTCGAATACCTGACGGTAAAACTCCAAGCCCTCACCGTTGGGCTCGGCCTCCATCCCTGTGGGAAAAATACGGCTCCAACAAATTGAAAGACGCAGGCACTTAAAGCCCATCTCGGCAAAGAGCTCGACGTCCTCGCGCCAATGATGGAAGAAGTCGTTGCCCCAACGGCATGGATACAGCCTGTCCGGATCATCCACGGGCTTTTGCCTGCCAAACATCACATCCCAGCGGTCGGGACCCTGTGGAATCAGGTCGGAGTGCGACATACCGCGGCCGCCCTCGTTCCAGCCCCCTTCGGCCTGGTTGGCAGCGAGCGCGCCGCCCCACAAAAAGCCCTCGGGCATACCGGCAGCAGACGTTCTGTCAAAGTAACCCATGCTACTCAGTATCCTTGGCAGAAGCTGCCGCGGCGTTCTCCTGCTCCTGTGCCAGGAGCTGGTTGTCGTACACCTTAAAGAACGGGTACCAGACCACAGCCATGACCACGATCAAAACGATCGTAAATACCCAGATGCGCGAGTCGAGGCACTGGATAAAGCCCTGAACGAAGATGGGGAACGTGCCGCTCACCAAGATGTAGAAGTTAGAGACAAGACCCAGTGAGATTGCACCCCAATACAGCAGGGCCGAAATCATACCGCCCAGCACAAACGGAATCATGAGGATCGGGTTGAAGATGATGGGTGCGCCAAAGATCGCGGGCTCGGAGATACGGAAGAAGCTCGGCACGATCGATGCCTTGCCAAATGCCTTGAGCTGCTGCGACTTTGCCCTAAACGCGCAGAGCACCACAAAAGAGAACGTATTGCCCGTGCCGCCGATGAGGTTGATGACCATCGACATGAGTACCGGGTGGAACTCAAGCGGCTGCCCAGCAGCGTAGAGTGAGGCGTTGGCAGCAAAGGCGGCAAGCGTGACCGGGGCGGTGATGGGCATCACGATCATGTTGCCGTGGATGCCAAAGCACCAAAACAGCAGCGTCATGAAGCAGATAAGCAGTGCGCCGGGCACAGAGTCAACTGCGACGGAAAGCGGGGCAGCGAGCAGCTTCTCGATAACCGAGGGGATGGACAGCGTGGGATCGATCATCTGGATCAGCAGGTTGCCACCAAAGAAGATGAGGATGTTGGCGAGCATAGGCACGATGGCGCCAAAGGTTTCGGACAAAAACGGCGGCACGCCATCGGGCATCTTGATGGTGATGCCCTTGGTCTGGCAGAAGCGCGTGACCTCGACGGAGACCAGGGCAACGATGATGGCGGTAAACAGGCCCTGCGCACCCAGATAGGTGCAGGGGACCGCCTGGAGCACGGACTCATCAGCAAGCTGGTAGTAGGACGACGGCGCCGCGGCGATCAGGAACATCACCAGCGAGGTCATACCGGCGTTAAGCTTGGGCATCTTGTAGGTGCCCGCCAGGTTATAGGCGATTGCGAACGTCACGATCACCGACAGTATGCCCATCGTCATGTTGAACGGGATGAGCAGCGTGAGCTTATTGGCCGTGGCAAAATCGAGCCAAGGGCCAAAGACGGACCAGAACCCGCCCTGCGCCACCAGGTCGGCCGTGACCGGCGGGTTGGCGATGATCATAAAGACGGCAGAGACCAAGATGAAGCTGATCGCGCTCATAAAGCCCTTTTGCATGGAGGCAAAGTGGCGCTCGGTGCCGCAGAAATTGGCAATAGGGGTCAGTTTTTCCTGAAGCAGGGTCATGAACTTTTCCATGGTCGCCTCCTAGCCCAACAGCGACTGGGCGAGTGCCAGCACGTTGGCGGCGTTGCCCATGCCGTAGTCCTGTGCGGGGATGACCGCGGTCGGCTTACCGCTCCCCTGCTTGACGGTGTTGAGCTGGTAGGACACCTGCGGCCCCAAGAGCAGCACGTCATAATCGGCGCAGGTCTCCTGATACTCGCCGATACCCACCGCATCGATATCGAGCTCGATGCCGTTTTGCTCCGCGTATTTCTCGAGTTTCTTCATCAGAATGCTTGTAGACAGGCCAGCTGCGCAAACAAGAAGGATCTTCATAAGGGATTCCCTTCGCATTGATTGGTTGGATAGTCGCCGCACGCCGTTAGGCGTTCTTGGCTGCAGTGCGCTCATACAGGCAGATCAGCTCCTGCACGAGCTCCTGAGCAAGCATGGAGCACATGAGGTGGTCCTGAGCATGGACCAGCAACACATCCACCGACAGATGCTCGCCCGCCGCCTCGGTCGAAAGCAGCTGCGTTTGGATGTGGTGAGCCTTGATTCCCACATCCTTTGACTGCTTCATGAGTTTGGCGGCAGCGTCAAAATCCCCCGCCTTTGCCTTTTCAAGGGCTTCGAAGGCAAGGCTGCGCGCCTCTCCCGCTGCAGCGACCAGCTGAAACGAAACCATCTCGGTTCCCTGATCGTCCATAACGGTCTCCTCTCCCGTGATGTTTGGTTTGTACTTGAATATTCGAAACGCCTATCTCCCACCCGCAATCCTCGAGGTTTATTGCAGGCAGGCAGGGTTTTCGACAAAAGAAGCCTTAAGCCGTATGCGCTTGCACAAGCGCCATCAGCTCATGCCAGGACCGGCGCTCGCGTAAGCGCTCGACCCCCTGACGGTCCATAAAGATCTCAGCGAGCAGCGAGCTCAAGATCCGCGTCTCATCGCCGCCCGACCGGGCAAACGACACCATAAAGACGATATCGACCTCATGGCCGTATTCGTCCCAAAGAATGGGATGTTCGAGCAGGCCCACGGTAACAAAGGCCTCGGCGCTCAAAGGATGCATCCCATGGGGCATGGCCACCCCATTGCCAAACGAGGTGGCACTCGCGCTCTCGCGCTCGGCAACCTCTTGGGCAAACTGGGCATCGACACGGCCGCTCTCGACGGCGCGCTCGGAGAGATATCGGAGAACGGCCTGCTTCGACGACGCCTCAACGCGGTTGAAGAACAGGGCACGGCTAAAGAAAGCGCTCAGGGAGTCCGATTGCGCAGCGTCATCACTCAGCACCTTGCGGATAGCGTTGACATCGCTCGTCTCCAAGAAGAAATCGGCCTCGCGGACGGGCACGGGCAACTTGACGTTGAGCGGCACCGTTGTGAACACGTAGTCGATGTGCGAAAAGTCGAGCGTTCCCACGCGGGCGACGTCGCATGTCTCAATCGACTCGATATACATACCAAACTGCTTGCGGTACTGGTGCTCGAGCATACGGGCGCTTCCCGCTCCCGAGGCGCACACGATCAGGATGCGTTTGCGACGCGGCTGGTCGGCTTGCTGCTCGAGGGCCAGGGCAAATGCCATGGCGATGTAGCCGAGCTCCTCATCAGAGGGCTGGCTGCCAAAATGACGCTCGAGTACCTGCGAGGTGCCGGCCGCCATCGAATAGGCCAACGGAAACCTCGTCTTGATATCGGGCAGCATGGGGTTATCCATATGCATGTGATATTCAAGGCGATAGCCCAGAGGGCCAATATGCCGAGCAAGGTTCATGCGAAGTTCAAGATCGCTGCTAAAGTCAAACCTAAACTCATCGTTGACCGCACATACCATCTCGGAAGCGATCTCCCACATCTCGTCCGAGATAACGGCCGAGCCCTTCTCGGGCACGCCCGTGCCCCTGCCGAGCAAATGGATTGCGATAAAGGCAACCTCTTCTCGGGGCATGCTCACGCCCAGGGCATCCTTGATGTTTGCGGCAATCTGGAAAGCCGCAGCGTATTCGCGCGTTCCCTCCAGCTTTAAAACGTCCGATTCTGCAGCCGGGACATAGCAGCCCTGCTCGATGCGGCCAAGAGCGATGTAAAGATGCATGATGAGATTGCGGGATGCCAGCGAGCTCACCGTGACGGGCGAGGCAGTCAGGGCATCGTCCACACATGCGGCGATGGCCCGCAGGCGCTCGGCGAGCTCTGCATCGTCGGTGTCGGGCAACACGGGCCTCACCAGCGAGGCCAGACACAGACGCCGTTGCGACTCCCCACCCGCAACGCGGATTCCGTAGCGAGGGCGCTTTTCGAGCGTCAAGTCAAATTGGGCGAGTTTCTGCTCTACCAGACGCATGTCATTGGACAGAGTTCGCGCCGAAACGTAGAGTAAATCCGCATACTCCTCAATCGTCACCCACTGGGACCGCATGAGAAGGTCGTTAAGAAGGAAGGACACACGGCCGTCGCGCGTATCAGGAATGCCCGGATGGGCCAGAGCCGCACCGTCTAGCAAGCGAGCAAGCTCATCTGCATGTGCAACATCGATACGATATTGCCCTTTGCTGCCAACGATGCGTGCAACCCCCGCAAGCTTGTCGTTTGCGCGATGGATATAGTTTCTCACGGCGCGCTCGCTTACCTCGAGACGCTTGGCAAGCACCGCGACAGCGACAGGCTGAGCGTCCTCGATCATATTTACAAGCTGCTTGACGCGAGCATCCATGTCCTCCTCCTTTCCCTGCGTCTAGTCTAACGCGGTAAAGAATGACACTCCACGTCGCGCTCGTTCCGCCAACGCGGAACAGGTTGCGGGGAGTCCAGCTGAACTTATAGGGAGCACGGAGAGAGGGCCCGAAAGCAATGCGTCGGTGTGAGATGCGCTTTCCGCAGTCATTGGGGACAGATTTAAATTAGTAGTCATTGAGGACGTTCTTGTTTGACTAGTCGTTTAAGAACGTCCCCAATGACTAGGTGAATAGCAAAAGCCCCGCAGTCGGAGCGGACTGCGGGGCTCATGAAGAGAGGCTAGTTTGTGGGCGTCTTGCCTGGCGCCCACGAGAGAGGCAACAGAGTAGAGACTACTCGTGGATGCGGGTACCGGAAAGGCCGGCCATGGTCTCGGCGGCCTTGTCCAGGGCGCCGATGATGCAGGTGCGGCCCTTGCGGGAACGAGCGAACTTGATGGCAGCGCGGACCTTGGGCTCCATGGAACCCTTGCCGAACTGGCCCTCGTCGGCCAGGCGCTCGGCCTCGTCGGCGGTGAGGTCCTCGAGCTCCTCCTGGTTGGGCTTGCCAAAGTTGATAGCGACATGCTCAACGGCGGTCAGCAGGAACAGAACGTCGGCGTCGCAGTCCTCGGCCAGCAGCTCGCCGCCCAGGTCCTTGTCGATGACGGCGGGGACGCCCTTGTAGCAGCCCTTGTTCTCATAGTCGCGGACGACGGGGATGCCGCCGCCGCCGCAGGCGATGACGATGAACTCGTTGTCGAGCAGGTTGAGGATGGAGTCGGCCTCGACGATCTTCTTGGGATCGGGGGAAGCGACGACGCGACGCCAGCCGCGGCCGGAATCCTCGACGAAGACCTTGGAGGGATCCTCGGCCATGAACTCCTTGGCCTGCTCCTCGGTATAGAAGGGGCCGATCGGCTTGGTCGGGTTCTTGAACGCGGGGTCGTCCGGGTCGCACTCGATCTGGGTGACGACGGTGGCGGCGTGCCAACGCTTATAGCGCTTGTGCATCTCGCGGCCAATGCCCTGCTGCAGGTGATAACCAATGTAGCCCTGGGACATGGCGCCGCACTCGGGCAGCGGCATCTCGGGGGTGCCGATGGCGTCGTGGGCAGCGGCGAAGGCGTTCTGGATCATGCCGACCTGCGGGCCGTTGCCGTGGGTGATGATGATCTCGTTGCCCTGCTCGATCAGCCCGAGAAGAGCGTGAGCGGTGTTGCTCACGGCCTCGATCTGCTCAACGGGGTTGTTGCCGAGGGCGTTGCCGCCAAGGGCGACGACAATACGATCGGGCTTGCCAAGAGGCTTAGACATTGCTGGAATCCTTTCTGTAAAAGGCCTACAACCCATTAATAAACCGCGCCCGTGCGATACGCGAGTTTATTAAGGTTTATATTCTCTTTATCGCTCATTTTATTCATTTTGAAAATAGTTGAACGGTGAACGGTCGCTTTTACCCGCTCAGCGTAAAGAAACCCAGCTCAAGCATATCTACGTCATTTACGTGCAACTTTATTTTAATAGAGCAGAGATTAGACCAGATTATGCAAACTATATCTTTGCTAAACATAAAACAGACAGCGCAAAGTCTTACTCGCACTATACGAGATTCTATGCACTTATTGGACGAGTATGCAGCCCTGCAATAACATGGCGTTTTTCATCCAACTTAAGGAATAGACGAGTGCCTTTGCCGCGCGTCGGCCGGCAACCGGCGAGCCGTCTCGTCGATTGCCGCTTCCAGAAAATCAAAAACTGATATTGCGCGCGCAATTGCGGCATGGTACTTTAGCGAAGAACAGCGCGGGCTGGGGCGACAGAGATCTGTCGTGAAGTTTGGGTTCGGCGACCCCGCCGCTGTCTTCTCCTTATCCGCCAGCGAGCCCCTTGAGCGACGGATTGAGGAGGTCCTTACTATGACAAAAATGCTCAAGATCACGCTAAATGGCGAGACGTTTCTCGCCGACATGCTCTGGGACAAGGCTCCCGAGGCATGCAAACTCTTCGAATCGTCCTGTCCGGTCGAGTCACGTATCTTTTCGGCCAAGATCTGCGATGCCGAGGTAACCTATCCCGTATCGGGCCCCATCGCCAATTACGAGCACATCGAGAACCCCGTCTTTCACGAGCCGGCGGGCGCAGTGAGCTGGTATGGCGGATGGTCGTCAATCTGCATCTTCTTTGACGTGTGCGAGCCCTTTGGCACCTGCAACATGTTCGCCCGCATCTGCGAAGCCGACCGCGAGCGCTTTGCCATTGCTTGCCGCAATGTCTGGGACAACCAGGGCATGTACATCAAAAACGAAATCGTCGAGATCGAAGCGGAGGCCTAAAGATGATGGATATCAACACCCTGCTCGCACTCGACCTTGCCGAGTACACCACTGCACTTGAGGCCCTCGCCGATCAAATGATGCTCGAGGAGCCCCGCGACATCGACTACATGCGCCGCCGCAAGCTCGACACCGGCCGCGAATTCGCCGTCTGGAACTTCACCGTCGGCTACTGCATGAACGCAGCCGACGCCCTCTCCCTCCTGCGAGCCCAGGCCAACGAAAACGCCAACGACGGCACCGCCGACCTGGCAACGATCAACAACAGCGCCGCGCGCCTGTGCGACTGGTTCTCGGGCGCCTTCGACGTCACCGGCAAAATGGATGACACCACGGCAATCCTCGCCCACAGCCGCGACCTCTACGCCCAGGTTGAGACTCACGAACAGTTCGCGGCCCTCACCCGCGCCACCGAGCGCTATCTGGTCCAGCTCCAATTTTGGGTCGACCGCCAGATTCCCTGGCCGGCTATTAGCGACCTCGTCCACGGCTACCGCCTACGCACGGAGTCCGGCGAGACAAGGTAACCAAGCAAGCAGCACCGACAACACCCCACCATCGGGATCCAAAGTAAGAATCAGAGGGCTGGAGACGCACCCAACAGCGTCCCCAGCCCCTTCGCAAAGTAGAGCACTGTTTCAGTGGCTTTGAGGCCTATTCGAACCTTTGCTATCTCCCAATTTTTGTATATTTACGACAATATTATCTGCAAATTTTTGTATGATTTTAGGCGATTCTATCTGTCAATTTTTGTCATTTGGGGGTTTAATGCTACGCCGTAAGGTCACTGATAGGCTTTTGAGCTGGAAGAATAACTCCAATAAGGCATTACTCGTTACTGGTGCGCGTCAGATTGGCAAGAGCTATGCGATTCGCGCGTTTGGAAAAAGCAGCTACGCTTCGTATTTTGAGGTCAATTTACTACTCGATGTCGAGGCAAAGAATGTGCTTATTGGCGCAAAGAACTCCGTTGACTTTATCAACCGTGTAGCCCTTCTTGCGGATGCGCCGCTTACTGAGGGGGATACGCTTGTCTTTGTCGATGAGATTCAGGAGTATCCGCAGATCGTTACACTCATGAAGGCGTTGGTCGAGGATGGACGCTTTAGCTATGTCTTCTCGGGGTCTATGCTTGGGACTGAGTTTAAGGGAATCTCTTCTTTTCCGGTGGGGTATGTCGAGCACATTGTTATGCGCCCAATGGATTTTGAAGAGTTCTGTTGGGCAAACAGCGTCAGTGAGAATGTGCTTGCAGGCATTCGCAGCTGCCTTGTCGAAAAGCATCCTGTCGAAAACTATATTCATGAGGCGATGCTCAAGAACTATAGAGCTTATATCGTTTGTGGCGGCATGCCGGAAGTCGTTCAGAACTATATTGATTCGGGTTATTCGCTCGTGAGCACACGTGAGCTTCAAACTCAGCTGGTCGATCAGTACAAAAGCGATATCTCAAAATATGCATCGACTCGAGCGTTTAACGTTCGGTCGATTTTTGAGCAAATTCCCGTTCAGCTTGAGGCGGAGTCTCATCGCTTTGTCGTTTCGTCTCTGGGCGAGGGAGCTCGCCTTAAAAAATATGAGCAGGATTTCCTGTGGCTTGTTAACGCAGGCGTTGGATTGATGGTCGCCAGGGTGACGGAGCCACGGAGTCCTCTCAAGAGGACGGAGAAAACGACGGCCTTCAAACTATATGAGTCTGATACGGGCATGCTCGCATCGCGGTACCCCGGCAGCACCGCACGCGCTGTCTATCTTGATATGAAAACTCCCAACCTTGGTGGTCTCTATGAGAACGTGGTCGCGCAGGAACTTGTTGCCCTCGGGACGGATGCATGGTACTACCAAACGCGTGAGGTCGGTGAAGTTGACTTTGTGATCGAAGGCGCCCACGGGCATGTTGTCCCAATCGAGGTCAAATCGGGCAAGAAAGTTCGAGCGCACGCGGCCCTCGATCGTCTGATGAGTGTGGGCGAGTACAAAATTCCCGAGGCCGTTGTACTAAGCCACGAGAATCTCAGCAAAGAGGGCAAGGTTCTGTACGTTCCAATCTACATGACGTTTTGTCTCGATGAGTTTATGGAAAAGGATGACCCCAATAACGATTTCTCGTTCGCACCCATATCTCTCTAGCCATTTGAATCCGCAATCCAGCCCCGTCCACACATCAATGCATTTCCCAAGGTGCTGCGCGTTTCGCGCCAAAGGCGCGAAAAAGCAAAGGGATAAGGCGTTGCAACAGCCACGCCCCCCATCCATCCCCAAAGTAACGCGCCTTTCGCGGTAAAGCCGCGAAACAGCGAAGGGGACGGAATACCCGACCAACTACGTCCTTCATCCGCCCACACAATCCGAGGACGTAGTCGCAGCAGGATCTGAGGGCTGACCTTCGCGGACACTCCGCAGGACGAAAGACCCCCCGCCGCACGTAGTGCGCAGCGGGGGTTCTTTCATGTCCGAGGACGTCCGCGAAGGTCAGCCCTCAGATCCTGCGGTGAGAGACCTAGGCCTCGTTGTACACCGTCTTGAGCTTCAGCAGGTGAGCGTAGCGGTCCATAGCGGCCTGCTCGTTCTCCTTGAAGAGCTCCTCGGCGCGCTCGGGGAAGGAACGCGTCAGCGAAGCGTAACGGGCCTCGTTCATCAGGAACTCCTGATAACCGCCCGCGGGCTCCTTGGAATCGAGCGAGAACTTCTTGCCGGCAGCAGCCTCGGGGTTGAAGCGGAAGAGGTTCCAGTAACCGCACTCGACAGCCTTCTTCATCTCGGCCTGGCAGTTCTGCATGCCACCCTTCTTGATGGAGTGCATCTCGCAGGGGCTGTAGCCGATGATGAGGGACGGGCCGTCGTAGGCCTCGGCCTCGTGGATGGCCTTGAGGGTCTGAGCCGGGTTGGCGCCCATGGCGACCTGCGCCACGTAGACGTAGCCGTAGCTCATGGCAATCTCGGCCAGGGACTTCTTCTTGGTCACCTTACCGGCAGCAGCGAACTGAGCGACCTGGCCCAGGTTCGAGGCCTTGGAGGCCTGGCCACCGGTGTTGGAGTAAACCTCGGTGTCGAAGACGAAGACGTTGACATTGTGGCCGGAAGCCAGGACGTGGTCCAGGCCACCGAAGCCGATGTCGTAGGCCCAACCGTCGCCGCCGAAGATCCAGAAGGACTTCTTGGTGAGGTAAGCCTTGTCGGCGAGGATCGCCTTGGAAGCGTCGCAGCCGCACTTCTCGAGCTCGGCAACGTAGGCAGCGGCAGCGGTCTTGGAGGCCTCGGCGTCGTTGACGGAGTCGATCCAAGCCTGACCGGCAGCCTTGAGCTCATCGGACGGACCATCGGCAGCGATGATGTCCTGGGTAGCGGCGATCAGCTTGTGCTGAACGGCCTCATAGCCAACGGCCATGCCCAGACCGTGCTCGGCATTGTCCTCGAACAGGGAGTTGTTCCACGCCGGGCCGTGACCGTCCTTGTCCTTGCAGTAAGGAGCGGTGGCAGCGGGGTTGCCCCAAATGGAGGAGCAGCCGGTGGCGTTGGAGATGAACATGCGGTCGCCGGCGACCTGGGTCACCAGACGTGCATAGGCGGTCTCGGCGCAGCCGGCGCAGGAGCCGGAGAACTCCAGGTAGGGCTGCTTAAACTGGCTGCCCTTGACGTTGGCCGCGATGAGCTCCTTCTTCTCGGAGACGTTCTCGACCATGTAGTCCCAAACGGGCTGCTGGTCCATCTCCTGCTCGGTGGGAACCATCTCGAGAGCACCCTTGGGGCAGACCTTGACGCAGTTGGTGCAGCCCATGCAGTCGAGCGGGGACACGGCCATGGTGAACTTCATGCCCTTGGCCTTGGGGCCCATGGCGTCGAGCGTGCGGGTAGCCTCGGGCGCGGCGGCAGCCTCGTCCTCGGTCATCGCGAACGGACGGATGGTGGCATGCGGGCACACATAGGCGCACTGGTTGCACTGGATGCACTTGGTCTCGTCCCAGTGGGGAACGACCACGGCGACGCCGCGCTTCTCGTATGCGGAGGCGCCCAGCTCAAACTGGCCGTCGGCGCAATCGACAAAGGCGGAAACAGGCAGGCTGTCGCCATCCATGCGATCGATGGGCTCGAGCAGGTTCTTGACCTGCTGGGCGATAGCGGACTTGGTCTCCTCGGAGAGCTCGACGGGAGCGGCATCCTCGGCGGTAGCCCAGTCGGCCGGAACCTCGAACTTACGGAAGGCGGTAGCGCCGGCATCGATGGCCTTGTGGTTGGCGTCGACGATAGCCTGGCCCTTCTTCATGTAGGACTTGGTAGCCGCGTCCTTCATGTACTGCAGGGCGTCCTCGGCGGGCAGGACCTTGGCCAGCGCGAAGAAGGCGGACTGGAGCACCGTGTTGGTGCGCTTGCCCATGCCGACCTTAGCGGCCAGGTCGATAGCGTCGATCAGGTAGACGTTGACGTTGTTGTTCGCGATGTAGCGCTTGGCCACGGCGGGCATGTGCTCGGCGAACTCCTCGTCGCGCCACTGGCAGTTGACCAGGAAGGTGCCGCCCGGCTTGACGTCGCGGACCATCTTGAAGCCCTTAACGATGTAGCTGGGGTTGTGGCAAGCGACAAAGTCGGCCTTGGTCACGTAGTACGGCGAGCGGATCGGAGAATCACCAAAGCGCAGGTGCGAGACGGTGACGCCGCCGGTCTTCTTGGAGTCGTACTGGAAGTAGGCCTGGACGTACTTGTCGGTGTGGTCGCCGATGATCTTGATGGAGTTCTTGTTCGCGCCGACGGTACCGTCGCCGCCGAGACCCCAGAACTTGCACTCGATGGTGCCCTCGGCTGCGGTGTTCGGGCAGTTCTTGTCTTCGGGCAGGGAGAGGTTCGTCACGTCATCGACGATGCCGATGGTGAACTGACGCTTGGGCTCCGCCTTGGCAAGCTCGGTGTAAACAGCGAACACGGAAGCGGGCGGGGTGTCCTTGGAGCCGAGACCGTAACGGCCGCCGATGACGGTCTTGTCGGTGATGCCGGCGTTGGCCAGCGCGGTGACGACGTCGAGATAGAGGGGCTCGCCCTGTGCGCCGGGCTCCTTGGTGCGGTCGAGGACCGCGATCTTCTTGGCGGTGGCGGGGATGGCCTCGATCAGGCGCTCAGCCTTGAACGGGCGGTACAGACGGACCTTGATGAGACCGACCTTCTCGCCGTGGGCGTTGAGGTAGTCGATGACTTCCTCGGCCACGTCGCAGATGGAGCCCATCGCGATGATGACGCGGTCAGCGTCGGGCGCGCCGTAGTAGTTGAAGAGCTTGTAGTCGGTGCCGAGCTTCTCGTTGATCTTGCCCATGTACTTTTCCACGACTTCGGGGAGAGCGTCGTAGTACTGGTTGCAGGCCTCGCGGTGCTGGAAGAACGTATCACCGTTCTCATGGGAGCCGCGCATGGCGGGATGCTCGGGGTTGAGGGCGTGCTCGCGGAACGCTTTGACAGCGTCCATGTCGCACATGTCGGCGAGATCCTTGTAATCCCACACGGCGATCTTCTGGATCTCGTGGGAGGTGCGGAAACCGTCGAAGAAGTTGATGAACGGGACCTTGCCGGAAAGCGCGGCCAGGTGTGCCACGGGGGAGAGATCCATCACTTCCTGCACGTTGCCCTCGCACAGCATGGCGAAACCGGTCTGGCGGCAGGCCATGACGTCGGAGTGATCGCCGAAGATGTTCAGCGCGTGGGTCGAAACAGTACGGGCGGAGACGTGGAACACGCAGGGGAGCTGCTCAGCTGCGATTTTGTACATGTTCGGGATCATCAGCAGCAGGCCCTGAGAGGCCGTGTAGGTGGTGGTCAGAGCACCGGCACCGAGGGAGCCGTGCACTGCGCCGGCAGCACCGGCTTCGGACTGCATCTCGACGACCTTGACCTGGCTGCCGAAGATGTTTTTCAGGCCATTTGCAGACCACTGGTCGACCAGGTCGGCCATCGGGGAGGACGGCGTAATGGGATAAATTGCCGCAACTTCACTGAAAGCATAGCTTACGTGAGCCGCAGCATTATTGCCGTCCATGGATTTCATTTTTCTTGCCATAAATGAACCTCCTATTTATTTCACCGTCAAAAAACGGTTCTTCTGCGTGTGAACGCAAAATTCAACGATGACACTATAGCACACTTTTTTCGCTATGTAAACGCCTTGTTCCCGCAAAAACATTCACTATTTTGCAACAATAGGTTCAATTCCTTTTATTTTTCGAGAACTTTTGCGAGGATTTATTGATTTTGTGCAAAATGTGCAAAAATGCGCGGAGGGGGATTTGCCTGATGCAAAAAATGTGCTATACTAATTGCAAACTGTACGATTCGATGCGAAAGAGGGAGGAAAACAGTATGGTCACAGCGGTGCGCTCGCTCGGCCTTCAGGGCATCTCGGGCTACGAGGTCACGGTGGAATGCTTTTTATCCGGGGGCTTGCCTGCGTTTGACATCGTCGGCCTTGGCGACACGGCCGTCAAGGAATCGCGCGAGCGCGTGCGCGCGGCAGTGAAAAACTGCGGTGTGAAGTTCCCTGTCTCGCGCATCACAGTGAACCTCGCCCCTGCGGGTCGGAAAAAGGAGGGCACGCTCTATGACCTGCCCATCCTGCTCGGCATCCTTGCCAGTGCAGAGGAGATCAAGCCCCCCGCGAAGGACGCGGCCTTTGTCGGCGAGCTCTCGCTGACCGGCACGCTTCGCGCGGTGAACGGCGTTTTGCCGATGGCGATGGCCGCGGTGCGTGCGGGCATCAGGACGCTCTACGTCCCCGCGGCGAACGCAGCGGAGGCGACGCTTGCCGACGGCGTGACCGTTTACGGCGTGCCGGACGTCGTGTCGCTCGTGCAGCATTTGAAGGGTGAAAAGAAGCTCTCGCCCCAGCCGAAGTGGCAGGGGGGGCAGACGAGCGAGCCCGGCCCCGACTTTTCCGACGTCATGGGGCAGGAAAATGTCAAGCGCGCGCTGGAGATCGCCGCTGCGGGCGGACACAATATCCTGCTCATCGGCTCGCCCGGCGCGGGCAAATCCATGCTGGCGCGGCGGCTTCCGTCGATCCTGCCCGACATGACGCGAAAGGAAGCACTTGAAGCGACCGAGATCTGGTCAGTCGCGGGATTGACCGACAGCTCGCACCCGATGCTGCTGCACCGCCCGTTCCGCGCGCCGCACCACACGCTTTCC
>CALHJX010000104.1:0-3629 GCA_938033385.1 uncultured Collinsella sp.
GCCGAAGTCATCGATCGTGCGCACGGCATCAACGAGCTGAGCTACCCGCTACCGGGCGAGACCATCGCGCACATCTGCGAGCACATGGCGGACCTGCCGGCAACGCCCGTTTGCCCTCGGGACGGCGTGCTCTATGTGCCCGAGAGCAATGCATGCGTCGAGCACCTGTCGCGTGTCGACGGCGTGCCCTACAAGGTGGTCGACTTTGCCGAGTTTTTGCGCGAGCCGCAGACCAAGGTGATGTTTACCATGGCGCCCGAGGCGATGCCGCAGGTCATCGAGCGGGCGTCGTCGCTCGCCGACGACACCGTTAAGGCGGCGGCTCTTCAGACCACGCAGCGACTCTACGAATTCATGGATCCGCGCGTGTCCAAGACGCGCGGCCTTGTGCGCGTGGCGGAGCTCAACGGCATGGAGCTCCAGAACATCTGCGTGTTTGGTGATGCCGATAACGACACCTGCATGGTGGCCGACGCCGGCGTGGGTGTGGCCATGGCAAATGGCAGCGACGCCACCCGCGCCGCAGCTGATTTTGTAACCGCGAGCAACGACAAAGACGGCATCGCGATCTTTATCGAGGAGCATCTGCTGTAGCGCCGGGGGAGAACCGCCACAATGGGGATAGGCACCTTTGTGGTGGCCTCAGGCGATTTGGGCGAGTTGATGCCTGCAATCTGCGCGCAAATACCAATATGGTTGTCTGAACATTACGCTTCTGACTACCGATGAGTTAAAGATATTCTCATCAGTTTGGTAGGGTATTTCTCCCGGTAAATGACCTACAGCTCATGGTCAATTTTCGACTGTTTACAGGATGTTTACTCTTGAGCAAAATGTTGTGCAAATAAATCTAATGCCATTAAAAAATGATGGGCAACTAAATTACCAGTAGAAACAAAAAATAGATAGCGAATAAACGAAAGTAAATCTGAGCAATTGTCAAGAGAATTGACAATTCGCTACAAAACTATCGGTTTATTTGCCCAGATGTTCAAACAATCGTTAGAATAGTCATTACTAAGCGTGCGCAATTACAGATTGCGCAGATACGTTTGATAGTGAAAGAGCAAGATCGCGGTCTCTTGGGGAGGAGACATCGATGAAAGCAAATTCAGACAAATCTAAGCAGAGTAATAAAGCGACGCGCCGTGTGCTGGCAGGCGTTTTGTGCGGAGCCTCCGTGTTGAGCCTGGTACTGTCGCTCGTCATGCCTCCAATCTCGCAGGCCATTGCCAACGATGCCCAGACGGTTTCTGCCGAGGAAACCGTAACGGCGGGTGGTTCCTCAACTGAGTCTACTGATGTAGGAAACACCAACAACGGTGATACCGAAAACCAGAATAGCGACGATGCCGAGAATGGCGCGAGCGAAGACGCCGCTGCCGCAGGCCTGCCGTCCGACGACACGAAGGTCGAGGGTGACACGCAGCCTTCCGACGCACAGCCCGCGGATGATGATAATAACGATGAAAACGCTATCGCTCCCGTCAGCGCCGATGGCTATACCGAGGTAAGCGGCGATGTTGCTGGGGTGTTTACCAATGGCGGCAAGTTCCGACTGACGGATTATGCCTATTCGGATAAGCAGATCACTATCAGCAAAGACACCACCATCGATCTTAACGGCAACATGCTCTGTAACCGTTCTGGCGGCTTAGACTCCTTCTTTGTGGTCGAAAACGGAGCCACGCTCACTATCGAGGATTTAGGCCAAACAACAATAGATGCACCAAGTTCGGTCGATACGGCCAATACGCCGGCGGGTCAGCTTGCGAGTATGGAGTGGGAAAAGGGAAGCAGCTCTAATAACGGCACTCCTAAGAGTCTTACTTACTATGAGACTAAGAGCACGCCCAAGACAGATGGACTTGGCACCACCGAGACTACGTACAGGCATTTCGTTACGGGCTTTGGCGCTATCGATGCAGCATCGGACAGCGGTTCCGTAAAGTATGTGGTCAACGTTGAAGCGGGTGGCATACTCAATCTCAAGGGCGGCATGATTACCACGGCTGCCAATCTGGGCAACAACGGTCATGTGATTTATTCCGAGGGTACAGTCAAAATCGAGGGCGGTTACGTCACCAACGGCAACGGCGGTGGCTGGGGCGGTGGCCTGTGCATAGCAGGCACGAATCCCAAACTCGAAATGACAGGCGGTGTGGTCGCGGGAAACAAGGCGGCTGCTGGCGGCGGCATCTTTGCTGACTTTACAGCCACCCTGAACCTTGCGGGCGGAATTATCTCTGGCAACGCTACGTATGGAAATCCCATCAACAATGGTGAAGACACCGGCGACGGTGGCTACGGTGGCGGTGTTTATACCAAGGGTGCAAACGTTACCATTAGCGGTTCTGCCTGTATAACTAACAACCGAGTCAACGATCGCATCACTTGGGATAAACTTTACAACAATGGCCTGCTCGGTGGCGGCGGCATTGCATGCACACATGGTGGCAAGCTCAGTATAGCGGACGGCTTGATTACGGCTAACTATTCCCATGAGGCTGGCGGTGGCGTCTACGCAGGTTTCTACAGTAAGAACAACGGCAAGAACATTAGCTTTGAAATGACTGGCGGCACGATTGCCGGTAACGAATCCGATAACGCCGAGGGCGGCGGTCTGCGTGTCGCAGGCGGCGAAGGTGGCGACAATGTTGGCACTACTGCAACAATTAACGCTGGCGAATCTGGCAAGATTTACATTGCGAACAACAAGACGATGACGGGTAGCACCCCGAATCGTGGTGGCGACTGGGGCGGCGGCGGTGTCTTTATCCAGAAGGGCGGCAAGCTCAATATCGTAAAGACGCTGATCACTCAAAATGATGCCGGCGGCTGGGGTGGTGGCATCGGTGCCTGCCCCACGGGAGAGACGATTGTCTCGCACTCAAATGGTGCCGCAATCTACAACAATACGGATCATGGTTATGATGATCACATGTCTGCCGGAGGTAATGGCAAGAACGAGGACAGCGATTCTAAGTACATTACCTCAACTTTCAAAGAAGCCGGTCACCAGGATTTTTTCCTGGTGCGCAAGAATGACAGCAATAAGACGGTTGCAGTTGTGCTCGGCAAGATGCTCGGCGGCGGCTCAGCTGGCTGGCAGGGCACTTGCGATAATGCGAAGATAACCATCGATGCCAACGGCGGTGCCGAGGCCAAGTACATGTTCGGTTTGGAGGCCCATCCGACTGATGATGCCATAGCAAATGCGCAATTGGCAGCTACGACCATCATCAGCGGCAACTACTCGTACACCCATGGCGGCGGCATTATGACCAACGGCGACCTCACCGTCGGCGAAGTCAATGATCTGAGCGTTTATCCGAGCATGAAGCTCAATGCCACTAAGGTGCTTGTAGATGCAGACGGAAAGTCGCAAGAGCTTGAGGGACACGGGTACAAGTTTAAGCTGCTCCGCAAGGATGGTGCCACTGAGCCTTCTTGGAAAGAGGACGGCACATTAGATATGGGCAATTGCAGTGTTGCGGGCGAGGCGTCTGTTGACCAAACAAGCGGCGAAATCACCTTCGACTCTGGCAAGGACTATTCTTCGGGACAATACGTTTGGCTCTGTTAGACCAGGATTGACATTCCGCCCCGTCATCTTCTTGCGATTGCAC
>CALHJX010000105.1:0-1233 GCA_938033385.1 uncultured Collinsella sp.
TGTCTCAGACAGGAACGATGGCATCGATACTGTTATCGTCGGCTTCGACGAGTTCGAAGCGATGGCGGTTGAACTCGAACAGCTCCGAGAGGAGCGCCTGCACGCCATAGCCGCTGCAAGGCTCGCGCAGGGCGACGCTGACTCGAATCGAAAGGGCATCCCGTTCTCCGATACCGTGGGACGTGAGAGGTTCGAGGCCATGCTAGAAGCCGAGTCGACCGATCCCATTTCCGACGAGGAGCTGTTCGAGTGAACGTGGCTAGGTTTAAGGTTGAGTTTTACGATAAGACTGCCGAGAAAGAGTATCTGTCACTCGATGGCTCGGTTCGCGCTATGGTGGACAAAGGTATTGCGCGTCTTGCACTTCGAGCCGATGAAATTGGCAAGCCACTTTCGGGTCTTCTTGCAGGTTGTAGGGAACTTAAGTTTCGCACTGATGGCATTCGCGTAATTTATCGCATCCGTGATGGGCACGTCGAAGTAGTTCAAATCATCGCAATAGGTGCAAGGGACAAGGGCAAGGTATTCGACCTGGCATCTAGACGTTTGGACAGCGATGATTAATTGTCTCAAGAATATCAATTTAGGTTGCATGGTCGAAATGCCCGGGTTAAACGCTCGGATTTAGCTAGCAGGAGGACGGCGTGATGAAAACATTAAATGCAACGACATGCCCTGATAGTTGTTGCGGCAATTATCCTGAAAGCATGACTTTTGACAACTGTAAAGCAGACGCAACCGACCCTATCGCGCCGAAAGCACTCCGCACTTTACACGATGATCTTGACAACATCGCCTTGATCGACGAAGCCATTCGGTCAACTATTGCGGAAATGCCCAACGCGCTCAGGCTCTTGGAGAACTCATGATGGCGGCTACGCAGCGGGGCGCTCATCCGTTCGCGCCGCTCGTGCTCGATGATGCCGGTTCGCTCGAAGCTATGGCCGCGGCCGTGATGCGCTTACACAGCACGCTGATGACGGTCGGGCGCTGCTATACAACCGACGCCACAGGTGGCCGGGCCGCGCTTGAGCTTGGACGCGTCGAGTCCGTGCTTGCGGGTGCATTCTGTACGATATTCGGTCAATCGCCGGCAGATCGCTTCGCAGACATCTTTGACCAGGTCACCTACGTGGCCGAGCATATGGTCAAGGACCACATCTTTGAGGATGGTAACAAACGCACCAGCCTTGTCTTTGCGTTGTCCGTCTTAAGGTTCGTAGGCACTCCGGC
>CALHJX010000106.1:0-27458 GCA_938033385.1 uncultured Collinsella sp.
TCGCGGCCTTCCCCTTTTTTTGTGTTATATACACGTTGTACTTTGGGACCTAGCTCCCCCGTATTCGCTCTTACTGTTTGGCTGTATTTTGAGTCCTTCTAGTGTATTTGAGCGATAATTACTCGCATTGGCGTTAGGGAGGGCTTGATGTTTACCGTATTTGTCTTGGGCAATATTGCTTCGGGTAAGTCGACTGCCTGCCGCTATTTCGAATCTCGTGGCGCTATGCTAATCGATCTGGATGAGCTTGCAAAATCGCTGTATGTGCCGGGCTCTGATATCGTCAATGCACTCGCGGATGAATTCGGTTGGGACATTTTGGATGAGGATGGCGGCATTCGCCGCAGCATCCTCGCTTCTCGAGCTTTTGCTTCTCCTGATTCGGTCGCACGGCTCAATGGCATTGTGCATCCCGTTCTCATTGAACAGCTTTCGCTTAGGATTCTCGATTCGGTTTGTTGTACGGTTTCGTCTCCCCGTTATCCCTTTGCGGTAGTCGAGGTTTCTGCTCCGACTGGTTTTGAGGATGCATTTGGTTTGGCTGATGAAATTCTGGTCATCAGCGCCCCTTTAGCAGTTCGTCGCGAGCGCGCTATTCAACGTGGCATGGAGCCATCTGATTTCGATGCCCGTTCTGCTTGCCAGCCCGAAGAGTCTGCGCTGTGCAATCTCGCTACAACGGTGATTGACAATGCGGCAGGCGATAACTCGCTCTTTGAACAACTGGACGCATGGCTTGCGCGCCATGGGTTCGGGGATGTAGTGGATAAGGAGGAGGCCGATGCCTAAGACACGTTTCCTTACGTGGTATCGCCTTATACCGCTGACTGCCGTTTTTGCCTTCGGCCTTATCTCATTCGTTTACTCGTATGCTCCTGCCGCTTTCTTTAAGCCGCTGTATCCGATTGACTACGAGGCGTATGTAAAGCAATCCAGTATTTCGCATAATCTGGATCCGTATTTGGTGTGCGCTGTCATTAAGTCTGAATCGAATTGGGATCCCGAGGCCGAGTCGAATCAGGGTGCTCAGGGATTAATGCAGCTGATGCCCGAGACTGCCCAGGATATGATCGCCAAGGGCCTTGTCGACGGTGGCGAGTATTCGGCCGACAACCTTAACGATCCGGCTACGAATATCGAGTTTGGCTGTGCGTATCTTTCGTATCTTCTAGCGTATTTTAACGGGTCGAGTGACAGTGCCATTGCCGCCTATAACGCCGGCATGGGCAATGTCGACGGATGGGCACAGCAGAGTACGTCGCTTCATAATGCAATCACCTTTCCCGAGACGCAGGCGTATCTGATTCGTGTCAATAATGCCTGGGCTCGCTACAAGACCCTCTATCCCGATCGGTTCGTATAGGAGTATGCCTGCCGCCTGCGTATACTGCAGATATATGAGTTAGGAGTATCCATGGCGGAATTTGAAGTAGAACGCGTTGGTGGTGAACTTAAGCGCTTTGGCGTTGAAGGCTCTGACGTGCCGTTTAAGGTCGTGTCTCCCTATGAGCCTGCCGGTTCCCAGCCTAAGGCCATTGAGTCGCTTGTGCAGGGCGTGAGGGACGGAGACCGCTATCAGGTTTTGCTGGGCGTGACTGGTTCGGGCAAGACCTTCACGATGGCAAAGACTATTGAGGCCCTGGGAAAGCCGACGCTGGTCATGGCTCCGAATAAAACGCTCGCCGCTCAGCTTGCGAGCGAGCTCAAAGAGTTCTTTCCCAACAACGCTGTGGTCTACTTCGTCTCGTACTACGACTACTATCAGCCCGAGGCGTATGTGCCGCAAAGCGATACATATATCGAGAAAGACTCCTCGATTAACGAAGAGGTTGAGATGCTGCGACATCAGGCGACCGCATCGCTGCTCTCTCGACGCGATGTAATCGTCGTTGCATCGGTCTCGTGTATCTATGGCATTGGCTCTCCTGAGGACTATGCGGGTCTGGCTCCAAACGTCGACAAGAAGGTGCCGCTCGAGCGCGATGACTTTATCCATGCGCTTATCGACATTCAATATGATCGCAATGACTATGACCTGGCACGTGGCACGTTCCGCGTGCGCGGCGATGTTGTCGACGTGTATCCGCCTTATGCCGAGCATCCGTTGCGGTTTGAGTTCTTTGGCGACGAGGTCGAGCTGATTGCCGAGATCGATGAGGTCACCGGTGAGATGCTTCGTGAGTACGAGGCCATCCCCGTATGGCCGGCATCGCACTACGTGACCGAGAAGCCGAAGGTCAAGGCGGCTCTGAAATCGATCAGCGAAGAGTGCGAGAAGCGCGTTGCGGAGCTCAAGGCGACCGACAAGTTGCTCGAGGCGCAACGTCTGCAGCAGCGCACCGATTATGATCTTGAGATGCTCGAGACGATGGGCTTTTGCAACGGCATCGAGAACTACTCGCGTCATCTGGACGGTCGCAAGCCGGGTGAGCCGCCGTTTACCCTAATCGATTACTTTCCTAAGGATATGCTCTGCATCATCGATGAGAGCCATGTGACGGTGCCGCAGATTCGCGGCATGCACGAAGGTGACCGCTCGCGTAAGGTGACGCTGGTGGAACACGGTTTTCGCCTGCCCTCGGCGCTCGATAACCGCCCGCTTCGTTTCGATGAGTTTGAGGCGAGGATTCCCCAGTTCATCTACGTTTCGGCAACACCGGGCGACTATGAGCTGCGGGTTAGCCAGAACGACGTTGAGCAGATTATTCGTCCGACCGGTCTGCTCGATCCCAAGATCGATGTGCGTCCGGTTCGTGGGCAGATTGACGATCTTGAGGACGAGATTCGCGAGCGCGTTGCCCGCAAGGAGCGCGTGCTGGTGACCACGTTGACCAAGCGCATGGCCGAGGACCTGACCGACCATCTGCTCGACGCGGGCATTAAGGTCAATTACATGCACTCCGATACAGCGACAATGGACCGTGTCGAGATCCTGCGAACGCTGCGCGAGGGCAAGATCGATGTCCTCGTTGGCATCAACCTGCTTCGCGAGGGCTTGGATCTCCCCGAGGTCTCACTGGTGGCAATTCTCGATGCCGATAAGGAAGGCTTCTTGCGCAACCGCCGTTCGCTGATTCAGACGATTGGCCGCGCGGCCCGTAACGCCGATGGCGAAGTCATCATGTATGCGGACGTTGTGACCGATTCGATGAAAGAGGCCATCGAAGAGACGCAGCGCCGTCGCGAGATTCAGATGGCATATAACGAAGAGCATGGCATCGTGCCCAAGACGGTGCGCAAGGCCATCAACGACATCTCAAGTTTTATTGCCGAGGCCGAAAAAACCGTGGGTTCCAAGGGACGCTCGAAGGGCGACTCTCTTGGCCATGGTGCATTCTATACGCCCGATGAGTCGGGCGAGGGCGGCGTTCCGGAAACGGTGGCGCCCGAGCAGACACTTGCGGAGCAGTTGGAAGAACTGCCGCATGACGAGCTTGTGCGGATTGTCGAAACCATGGAAGAGGATATGCGTAACGCTTCTGCCGCCATGGACTTTGAGGAGGCGGCGCGCCTGCGCGATGCCGTCGTTCAGATTCGGGCGATGCTCGAGGGTGCGTCTGAGGACGAGACGATCGAGCGCTTACGTTCGCAGGCCCGCAAGGGTTCCACGTTCGCATCGGGCAGAAAACGCCAGGGTGCACGGTTTAAGAAATAGCGAACAGGCCCCGAGTTCCCTGTGGAGCTCGGGGCCTATGTCTTTTGCGCGCTGGAATTCGTGCGTTAGAGGTCTGCGATCAGGGCTTCAGCACAACGGATGCCGTCGGTGGCCGCGCTCATGATGCCGCCGGCATATCCAGCTCCCTCACCACAAGGGTAGAGGCCCGGGGTCGACACGGCATGGCACGTTCGGTCTCGGGTGACAGTGACCGGTGAGCTCGAACGAGTCTCCACGCCGGTAAGAACGGCATCGGGACGGTCGTAGCCTCGTAGCTTTTTTCCGAGTAGGGGAAGTCCCAGGCGGAGCGACTCGACGATATGCTGCGGCAGGGCTTCGTCAATTGCCGTCCAGGTCACACCGAGCGGATAGGTGGGCTTTACCTTTCCGGGCGTCTTGCTGGCGCGTCCTGCGAGGAAATCTCCGACGAGTTGTGCCGGTGCGTTCCAGTTGGAACCGCCCAGGCGATAGGCGGCCGCCTCGCAGGCACGCTGGAGCTCGATGCCGGCGAGCGGGTCATCGTTGGGAAGGTCCTCAGGCGTGACGTTAACGAGCAGGGCGGCGTTTGCGTTGCGTCCGTCGCGGGCATTGAGGCTGGCGCCGTTGACGCACAGGTGGCCCTGCTCGGAAGAGGCGGCGACAACCTGCCCGCCGGGGCACATGCAAAACGAGAACACGCTGCGGCCGTTGGGAAGATGGGCGACGAGCTTGTAGGGGGCTGCTCCGAGGGCAGGATGTCCCGCCGAGGCTCCATATTGGGCTCGGTCGATGTCGCGTTGCGGATGCTCGATGCGAACGCCCATGGCAAAGGTCTTTTGTGCGAGGGCCACGTTGTGGTCCTTAAGGAGCTCAAAAATATCGCGAGCAGAATGCCCGCAGGCGAGGATGAGGTGCTTTGTCTCGATTGGCTCGCAAGCGGCGTCTTGGGACGATTGGACATCAATACCGGTAATGGCGCCAGACGCGTCGATGTGAATGTCGACGAGCTTTGTTCGATAACGGACGACACCTCCGAGCTGCTCGATGCGCTGGGATATAGCGGTGACAACCGTGGGAAGGATGTCGGAGCCAATGTGCGGCTTGGCATCCCACAGAATATCGCGGGGCGCACCCGCCTCGACGAAGGTTTCGAGGATAAGGCGATGGGCGGGATTTTTTGTTCCCGTATTGAGCTTGCCGTCCGAGAAGGTCCCCGCGCCGCCCAGACCAAACTGGATATTACTCTCGGGGTCGAGGATGCGCTCCTTTAGAAAGAGGTCGATCGCATGCGAGCGGCGAAATGCCGGGTCGCCGCGCTCGATGAGCAAGGGCTTAAGACCTGCTTCGGCGAGCGTTAGCGCGGCGAAAAGGCCAGCGCATCCGGCGCCGACAACGACAGGGCGTTCTTGAGGTGCGTCGGAGACGGGGGTGGGGAATGAAGACCCATCGTCTTCTATCGCGCGTACGCGCGAGCGGTCACGTTCGGAAACGCTGTCGACCGCTTCTCGCTCGAGGTGGGGACTGGTCAGCTCAACACGAAAGCTCAGGATAAAATGGACGTCTCGTTTTTTGCGAGCGTCGATTGACTTGCGGTGGAGCTCGATGGACTTGATCTCGGAGTCCTTGCAACGTAGGACGCGCTTGGCGACTCGCTTGCCAACAATGAGGCAGGCATTTTCATCGCCGGCTTCATCGAGCGAAGCGTTGACTTGGGTGATTTCGATCATCGAGGTCTCCTTAGAGGCAAGAAAGAGGCCGTCCGGTATCCCAGACGGCCCGAATGCGTTTTTGATTATAGACTGCGCGGCTACAGGCTGCTTGCAGCGCGAATGCCCGAGAGCCAGGCCCACGCAAGGTTAAAGCCTCCACAATCGGCGTCGATGTCGAGCGCTTCGCCGCAGACGTAAAGCGGGGCGTCGACAGCGCTGCTCGCGCGTAGACTGGGTGTTGAGATGCTCTCGACAGATATGCCACCACGCGTGACCTGCGCCGAGCGCTCCTCGGCGGTTCCCTCGACGAGCAACTTAAAGTGCTTGAGGATCGAGACCAGGTGGATGACATCGTTGGAGCCTGGATGGCACTGCTCGAACGCTGTGCAGACGACGCGGGAGAGTTGCGGGGCAAGCATACCGTCGAGCCAACGGGGATTGCGGGGCGAAAAGCCGCTGAGCAGTTCAACGCGCCAGTTAAGCATATCGAGCAACTCATCTTTAGAGAGGTCGGGGAAAAAGTCGAGCAGGATCGTATCGCCGCGCTGTATACGACGGGAGAGGTTGAAGACAGCGACGCCCGAGATACCGAAGGTTCGAAACAGGACTTCACCGTCTTCGTGCCAGAGCTCATTATGATTGCGGGCGAGCGTCAAGCGGGCGCGGACGCGCAGGCCATCCAACGTCTTGAGTGCCGCCCGATCGCCGACGACCGTTGCCGATACGGGGCAGAGGATGGGGCGCAGCGAAGTGAGGGGGAGGCGAAACGTATCGGCGATACCGGTGGGGTTGCCGCCCGTGGCGATAATTACGGCATGTGCCTGCAGGGCCTCGTTCTTGCGAGGGACATCGGCGAGCGCTTTCCGAAGCGAGCGGAGCTCCGATTTTCGGTCGTCGTGCTTTTTTGCCTTGAGCGCCCGCGCTGGACGGTCTATTTGGAGTGCCCAGCCTTCGGAAGCTTTGTGTGCCGAGGCAACGTTGGCTCCGCAGATTAAGGTGATACCCAGGCGGTTGCAAACATTGAGAAGTGCGTCGCGCACCGATTCGGCGCGAAGGGAGCGCGGGTACAGCCGGCCTTCCTCGGAGGTTGTCATGATGCCCAGCGAGGAGAAGAAACCCATAAGCTCTTGTTCGGGCTGGGGGCCCATGACGGATTCGACGAATGCGGGGTGGTTATACCGCTGAGGATCAATCGATTCGTTGGAGAGGTTGCAGCGGCCGTTACCGGTCGCAAGGAGCTTAAGGCCACAGGCGACATCGCGCTCAACGATGCAGACGCTTTTGCCAGCGCGTGCGGCCGTAATGGCGGCGGCGAGGCCTGAAGCCCCGCCGCCGATTACCAGGACGTCATAGAAGGCGCTCGCGTTCACTTAGGCCTCGTCGGTTTCGTGCGGGGTAATGGCCTCGACGGCAGAGACTGCCTTGGGCAACATGCCATCGGGCAGCGCGGTCTCGACCTCGCCCTTATCGCAGGCCTCGGCGAGTGCCGGATTAATGGGAAGCTGGCCCAAGATGTCGAGGTTATAGCGATCTGCGACCTCGGGGAGCTTGCTTTTGCCAAAGACCTCGATCTTCTTGCCGCAGTCGGGGCACTCGATATAGCTCATGTTCTCGACAATGCCCAGAATGGGGACGTTCATCTTCTCGGCCATGTTGACCGCCTTGGCGACGATCATCGAGACCAGATCCTGCGGGCTCGTGACGATGACGATGCCGTCGACGGGCAGCGACTGGAAGACGGTGAGCGCGACATCGCCTGTTCCCGGAGGCATGTCGACCAGCAGGTAGTCGATGGGGCCCCACGAGGTCTCGCTCCAGAACTGCCTAATGGCGCCCGCGATGACCGGACCGCGCCAAAGGACGGGGTCGGTCTCGTTTTGGAGCAGAAGGTTGGAGCTCATGACCTTGACGCCGTGCTCGGAGATTTCGGGCAGCATAAGGTTACCAAGGGCATGGACGTGGCGTCCGCTCATACCGAACATCTTGGGGATAGAGGGACCGGTGATGTCGGCATCGAGGACGCCGACCTTGTGGCCGTGACGGGCAAGCTCGGTGGCGATGGCACCGGTGACAAACGACTTGCCGACACCGCCCTTGCCGGAAAGTACGGCGATGACGCGTTTGACCTCGGACAGCGTGTTCTCCTCAAATTGCGACGGCGATGTTTGTCCGCCGGCGGCCTGTGCGTGCTCGCAACCCATGTATGACTCCTTTGTATATGTTGGGGCCGGGGCCCCGTGATGTGACACGAGCGTCATTGTACCCTCGTTTGCGAGCGGGAGCCATTTACGATGCATTTGGGCCGAGCGTGCTTGCAATACGATGGGTCCAAGCGAATGGACGGGCTTACTGAACTTTGCTGGCGAACTCGAGGTATTGCATGCGCTGCAGCTTGTCGATCGTCGAGGCGTATGGGCTGTCTTCAGATTCCAAGTCGTAGCGCAGCCCGTCGGCACCAAGGTAGCCGGCGACATTGATGGTGGGCACATCTGACCTTGTTGCAAGCAGAGCCTTTTGATAGTCGGTGAGCGGGGCGCCGATCTTATTAAGGGTAATGGCTGCAATCTCGTTTGCCCCGACGGTGTCGTAGACGTTGAGCTCGGTATTGCCGGCGATTTCATAGTTAGCCCAGACGAAATATGTCGACTGATAGATACGGAAAGCGTGGCTTGCCGTATCTTCCTGAGGGTACAGTTCGTCGTTGAGAGTCGTTGCGGCGCTCGGCTGATGGTCGCCAAAAAAGACAAGGACAACCGGTCTGCCGATATTGCGGAGCTCGTTGATAAAGTACTCGAGGTCCCGGTCGGATGCGTTGATGCAGGTAAGATAGGTGTTGAGCGCGCTATTGGCACCCTCGCTGGCTCCCTCGACCCAATAGTTTGTCAGCTCTTCGGCGGGAACGGTGCCATAGTCGTAGCCGCCGTGATTTTGCATCGTGACGTCAAAGATGAACTGCGGGGCTTCGTCGGTTCTAAGCAGGTCGAGTATCTTGTCGTAGGTGGCGTAGTCGCATACGCCGGCATGGTAACAGGGTGCACCTTCGAAATCGCCGATTGAAAGAAAGTCTCCAAAGCCCAGCTGCTGATAGATTTTATCTCGATGGTAGTTGACGGGGTTTTGCGGGTGCATAGCGGTAGCGGTATACCCAAGCTCCTTAAGGTCCTTTGCCAGACTGTTGACGCCATTCATCTGATACAGCTGATAGGGGATTTTGCCTAATCCGACAAAGGCCGTTGTCGCTCCGGTCAAAAATTCGAATTCGGAGTTCGCCGTTCCGCCACCGGCGACCGAAGCGAGCATGGTGCCGCGAACAAGTGTGTCGGGAAGCGAGTTGTAGAATGCGGGGCCGGTGTACCCGGCCGCCTGGAGCTGCTCAAAGCACGAAAGGTCGCTAAAACTCTCGTTCATGACGGCAACAATCGTCGGCTTGATTTCATTGAACTGGGCAACGGCCGCCGCGCGCTGCTCGCTCGAGCCATACGTGCTGTCGTAGGTAGCGGCGAGCTCCTGCTCGATGCTCTGCGCCTCATCGGGCGTATAGTCTTCGGGCTTCTCAATGGGCAACTCGTTGACCATTTCGGTGAACGAAGTGATAAAACCCTGAGACGTATATGTGGTGATGGGCTGCCAACGGTCAAATCCAAAATCCAGCGCCTGCTCCAAGTCGATGCTGGAAAAGCCCGAGAGCCCCACAACGGTCACTAGCAGAAAAGCGCAGAGGTTAGCGGCGATTGCGGGGAAGACATGGGTGGACGTACGGAGCTTTCGCGGTCGGATAAGCGAAAGAAGCCCCAGGGAAATCTCCAACAGGGCGAGAGAGGTTACGATTCCGGCGGTAAAGGTAAACTCGTATCCCTCGCTCACTTCCATTGCGGTGCCAAGGGCCAAGATATCGCTTGGCAGGATGGCCTCGCCTTTAAACGTTATGACGAAGTGCTCGGCAATGCCAAGGATGCAACAGACGACGGGCACGAGGGCCATGACGCCTCCATGACGCTGTCCCAGCAGATAAAGGGAGAGCAGAACCGTTGTGAGCAGCCCGACGGAAAACCCGAATGAGTTGGCGGGAATGCGATAGAACGTTTCGTTACAGGCAATTTCGAGTGAAACGAACGAGAGCGCTGAAACAGCGGCGATGACAAGGATGTCACGGCAAATACAGGCAACCGTTCCCGTCGCAAGATCGGTTTGGTCGATAAGTCCCGAAACCAAGGGTTCGACAAGAAGCATGACGGCGGCAGCACCGAGCGCCGAATAAGAAAGGACCCATAGGGAACTGTCCTCATTTACGAGCAATTGATTCGTAATCCATGCAGCTACCATGCCGAGCGGGATGAGGAGCGTCGCGCACCAAAAGACGCGGGCAATGGGCGGCTTTTCATTGTGTTTGATTGAAAAATACACGCGCACGACGACGGTGGCCACGATAAGGACGGCGATGAATATGGGCAGATTGGCCATGTCACTCGAAGTGATTTCAAGGGGGATATCTTCGGTCATGGACGTTCCTCTGTTACAGCAAATTAAGTTCAGTTATTAGATTACTGTAACCTTTCCACGGCATTTCGAGAAACAAAGCACCCGATACGCAAAGCTAAAGGTCTGCGAATCTTGTATTACGAACATCTGTGCGCGTCGAGTGCGCTAAACTCATCGGCAGTATGATTCGATGCAATAGGAGGCAAGGAGCTTCCATGTCTGATTCTTCTATCGTTATTCGCGGCGCTCGTGAGCACAACCTCCGTGATATCGATGTTTCCATTCCGCGTGACCAACTCGTGGTCATTACCGGTCTTTCTGGCTCGGGCAAGAGCTCGCTGGCATTTGACACTATCTATGCCGAGGGCCAGCGTCGATACGTCGAGAGCCTTTCGAGCTATGCGCGCCAGTTCTTGGGCCAGATGGACAAACCCGACTTGGATTCAATCGACGGCCTTTCGCCGGCGGTGTCGATCGACCAAAAGACGACGTCTAAAAACCCTCGCTCGACGGTTGGCACCGTAACCGAGATTTATGACTATCTGCGCCTGCTGTTCGCTCGTGTGGGCACCCCGCACTGTCCCGAATGCGGCCGCGTCATTGAGCGCCAGACGACCGACCAGGTTGCCGACAAGGTCTTGGCGGCGGGGGAGGGCCGTCGCGCGTTTGTGCTGGCACCGGTGGTGCGCGGGCGAAAAGGCGAGTACACCAAACTGTTTGAGGACCTTCGCGCCGAGGGCTTTAGCCGCGTGCGCGTTGACGGCGAAGTGCGCTCGCTCGACGACCCGATCGATCTGGACAAAAAGTTCAAGCACGATATCGAGGTCGTAGTCGACCGCATCGTGATTCGCGAGAACTCGCTGGGCCGTATTGCCGAGTCCGTTGAACAAGCGACTGCGCTGGCGCACGGCAATGTGAACGTTTACTTGCTGCCCGACCGCGACGCTCCCGAGGGGACCGAAGGCGAGTTGCTGGAGTATTCGCTGGCGTTAGCGTGCCCGGAGCATGGACACTCCATCGATGACCTGCAGCCGCGTGATTTCTCGTTCAACGCGCCCTATGGCGCGTGCCCCGAGTGCGATGGCCTGGGCTTTAAGAAGACGGTCGATGCCGAGGCCCTAATCGAAGACCCCTCGAAGTCGATCGCCGACGGGGTCTTTGGCAGCCTGTTTGGCAACTCTAACTACTATCCGCAGATTTTCGCTGCGGTCTGTAAACACTTCAAGGTGAGCGTCGATACGCCGTGGGGGGACTTGCCCCCTCGCGTGCGTCGTGCATTCTTGGATGGCCTGGGCGATACGAAGATCTCGGTCGACTACCAAAAGCTCGACGGACGTCGCAGCCAGTGGGATACCAAGTTTTCGGGCGTGCGCAATATCCTGTACGAGCGCTATATCGAGACGACGAATGAGAACACCAAGGCGCGCTTGGAGAAGTACATCCGCGAGGAGCCGTGCTCGAGTTGCCACGGCGCTCGTTTGCGCCCCGAGATGCTCGCCGTTACCGTAGGCGGTAAGTCCATTTACGAGGTCTGCTGCCTATCGTGCTGCGAGTCGCTCAAGTTTTTTGAGGGTTTGGAGCTTACCGAGCGCCAACAATTTATCGGCGGGCGCATCGTTAAGGAAATCCTGGAGCGCCTGCGCTTTCTGGTCGATGTCGGACTTGACTATCTGACGCTCGATCGTGCCTCGGCGACGCTTTCCGGTGGCGAGGCACAGCGTATTCGCTTGGCAACGCAGATCGGCGCGGGTCTCATGGGCGTGCTCTATATTCTGGACGAGCCCTCGATCGGCCTGCATCAGCGTGACAACGAGCGCCTGATCAAGACGCTCGAGCGCCTGCGCGATATCGGCAATACCGTTATCGTTGTCGAACACGACGAGGATACAATCCGTGCCGCCGACTACGTGATCGACATGGGGCCCGGCGCCGGTGTCAACGGCGGGCACGTAGTCGCGGCGGGAACGCCTGCCGATATCATGGCGTGTCCTGAGTCGATGACGGGCGCTTATCTGACCGGCAAACGAATGATCCGGGTGCCTGATGAACGGCGCAAGCCCGGTCGCGGCTGCCTTAAAATTACGGGCGCTCGAGCCAACAACCTCAAAAACGTTACCGCCAAGATCGAGTTTGGTACGCTTACGGTTGTTACCGGCGTGTCGGGATCGGGCAAGAGCTCCCTGGTTACCGACACCATTGCGCCTGCCCTTACGAATGCCATTCACCGCTCGACGCGCCCCGTGGGTCCGTATAAGAAAATCGAGGGCATCGAGTGTATCGATAAGGTTATCGATATCGACCAGTCGCCGATTGGCCGCACGCCGCGTTCCAACCCTGCTACCTATATCGGCCTGTGGGATGATCTTCGCGCGCTGTTTGCGAGTACGCCGGAGTCGAAGGCGCGCGGCTACTCGCCGGGTCGTTTCTCCTTTAATGTGAGTGGCGGGCGCTGTGAGGCGTGCAAGGGCGACGGGCAGATCAAGATCGAGATGCACTTCCTTCCCGATATCTACGTTCCCTGCGAAGTTTGCGGCGGTAAACGCTACAACCGCGAGACACTCGAGGTCACCTACCGTGGCAAGACCATCTCGGACGTGCTCGACATGAGCGTCACCGAGGCGCTGGCCTTCTTTGGGAATATCCCGCAGATTAAGCGCAAGCTCCAGACGCTGTACGATGTAGGCTTAGGCTACGTGAGCCTGGGCCAGCCCGCCACGACGCTCTCGGGCGGCGAGGCGCAGCGTGTGAAGCTCGCCAAGGAGCTTCATCGACGCCAGACGGGCAAGACGTTCTATATTTTGGACGAGCCGACGACCGGTCTTCATTTTGAGGACGTCCGCCAGCTGCTCGATGTGCTGCAGCGCTTGGTCGATGCGGGCAACACGGTGCTGGTGATTGAGCACAACCTTGATGTCATCAAGGTTGCCGACCGCCTGATCGATATGGGTCCCGAGGGCGGTAACGGCGGCGGAACCGTCGTGGTTTCGGGCACACCGGAGCAGGTTGCGGACTGTCCGCAGAGTTATACGGGCAAGTTTTTGGCGCCGTTGCTCAGGCGTGACCGGGAGCGTCAGGCTCAACTTGATGCTCAATAAATAGGCGATTCAGTTTATGGGCGCCATCGACTCCTTGTGATTCGATGGCGCTTGCTGTGCCGAAGTGACGTATGCAGCCGAATTGGACATATACTTAATCCTTGCGTCCGAATGCGAGGGAAAGGATATGTCATGGCAAAGGCTGTAAAGACGCCAAAAACCAATGCGATGCGCGAGCTGGAAAGTGCCGGCATTTCCTATGTTCTACATACGTACGAAGACGATGGTGATGAGTCGGTGGGCCTGGGGGTCGCGATTTCGGAGCAGCTTGGCGAGGAGCCCGGTCAAGGATTTAAGACTTTGGTCTGCGTGACGCCGTCCAACGACTATGTCGTGTGCTGCATCCCTGTTGCCGACGAGCTCGATCTAAAGTCCGCCGCGCGTGCCGCGGGGGAGAAGTCCTTGGCCATGATGCATGTGAAGGATTTGCTTGCGGCGACTGGCTACGTTCGCGGCGGCTGCAGCCCGGTCGGTATGAAAAAACGCTACCGGACGCTCATTGATGAGACGTGTGTCCTTTGGGATACCATTTTTATTTCGGGAGGCAAGCGTGGTTATCAGCTCGAGCTTGCACCCGATGATTTAATTGCATTTTGCGGGGCGACGGTTGCCGCGATTACGAGAGAGGACTGAGCGATGCCGCAGGAAGAATTGAAGCGCGGAGCTCATTTTGCAAAAGAATCTGCGCCTCAGACACCCTCGTCCGAAGCTTCTTCGTCGCGAGATGACACTGACGACATGGGCTCGTCGGACTACTCCACGGTTGGTCGTTCCGCCGGGCTTATGACCATCCTGACTATCGTGTCTCGCGTCACCGGTTTTATCCGCACGTGGGCAATGGCGGCCGCTATCGGCATGTCGCTACTCTCGTCCTCCTATCAGGTCGCCAACAACCTGCCCAATATGCTCTACGAACTCGTGATGGGTGGCATGCTCGTGACGGCGTTTTTGCCCGTGTACATGGGCGTGAGGCGTGAGCAGGGTCGCGAGGCCTCGAACGAGTACGTGGGCAACCTGCTCGGCATTCTGCTTTTGGTGCTGGGTGGCATTTCGTTGCTGGGGACCGTGTTCGCCCCGGGCTTTATCTGGACACAATCGTTCCTTTCGGGTGACGGCGGCAGCATGGATACCGCTGCGTTCATGTTCCGTTTCTTTGCCATCCAGATTCTGTTTTATGGTTTGGGTTCGGTGTTCTCGGGCGTTCTCAACGCACACCGCGACTACTTCTGGTCGACGTTTGCCCCGGTCCTCAACAATGTGATCGTCATTGCGAGCTTTATGGGTTTTGCGCCCGTGTCCGCACAGTTTGGCGAACGTGCCGGCATCATCTTGATTGCGGCCGGTACGACCCTCGGTGTCTTTGTTCAGATGGCATGTCAGATTCCCGCGCTTGGCAAGCACGGCGTGCATCCCCATATCCATATCGACTTTAAGGACCCCGCACTGCGCCAGACGATTGCGCTCGGTATCCCGACGCTGCTCGCCACGGTGTGCATGTTTGTCTCGACTTCTATCACCAACGCTGCCGCGCTGGTGGTCCAGCCCGAGACCGGTCCTTCCGTCATCGCCTATGCGCGCCTGTGGTACACGCTGCCCTACGCGCTGATTGCCGCCTCGCTTTCGACGGCGCTCTATACCGAGCTCTCTCACGACGCGCAGGAGAAGGATTACGACAGCGTTCGCACGGGCATTTCGCGTGGCGTCGCCCAGATGCTGTTCTTCCTGATTCCGTTCGCGCTGTACCTGATTGTCTTCGCGCGTCCGCTCAACATGATTTACTGTGCCGGCAAGTTTGATGAGTCCGGCGTGGCGCTGGTGTCCGAGTTCCTTGTCTACCTGGCGTTCTCGCTGCCGCTCTACGGCGTGGTCGTGTTGATGCAGAAGAGCTTCTCTGCCTTGCTCGACATGAAGCCCTATAGCCGCTATTGCCTGTATTCCGCCATCGGCCAGGCCGGCTCGGTTCTGCTGTTTGGCGTTGTGCTGGGCTTCGGTATGCCGGCAATCGCGCTTTCGTATGTCGTCGACTACGTGATCCTGGTCGGTTGCTCGCTGTGGTGGCTGCGTCGTCGTCTGCGTGGCCTTCAGGTCAAATCTATCCTGCATGGCGGTTTCTTTGGCCTTTTGCTCGGTGGCCTGGGCGCTGCCGCAGGCGCCGGCGTCATGTGGGCGCTTGAGCACTTTGTCGGGGCACTTGGCGGCTCGATTCTGATTACTCTTGGTTACGTTTGCGTTGCGGGTGTCGTCTCGCTTGCTGTTACCTTTGGCCTTGCCGTCGTCCTTAAGATGCCCGAGGTCTCGGCGCTGCTTCGTCGCAAGTAGGTGCGTGTGGCCGGTCACGACAACATTCCAACACTCGCCGAGCAGGTTTCGCGCGTTCCCACGCAGCCCGGATGTTACCTTTGGAAAGATGCCAAGGGCGATGTCATCTACGTTGGCAAGGCGAAAAACCTGCGTTCCCGTATGCGCCAGTACGTGACGCTGCAGGATGAGCGCCAAAAAATACCGCTCATGATGCAATTGGTTGCGAGCTTTGACTACATCGTTGTCGAAACCGAGCATGAGGCGCTTGTACTCGAGCGCAACCTGATCGGCCAGTACCATCCGTACTTTAACGTCGACCTCAAGGATGACAAGAGCTACCCCTTTATCGCCATTACAAAGGGCGACCTGTATCCCGCTATCAAATACACGCGCGAGCGCCATAAGCCGGGAACGCGCTATTTTGGACCCTATACCGATAGCCGTGCGGCACGTGAGACGATAGATACGCTGCGCAAGGTTATCCCCATCTGCTCCGCATCCTGTGCGGAGTGGCGTCGTTGTCGTCGTATCGTCGAGTCCCACAAGGGCGAGGAAGACATCGTCAATATGATTTGCGCGCAAAACGGGCGCCCCTGCTTTGACTACCATGTCGGGCGCGGCCCGGGTGCGTGTGTCGGCGCGATTTCCCCGGCAGACTATGCCAAGAACGTCAAGCGTGTCGAACGTTTTTTGTCGGGCCATCGCAAGGATGTCGTCGATGAGCTGACCTCCGAGATGACGGATGCCGCCGAGGCACTCGATTTTGAGCGCGCGGCACGCGTCAAGCGTCGTTTGGAGGTCATCAGGGGTCTGGACGACCGTCAGCAAGTCGTTTTTCCCTCCAGTGTCGATATCGATGTCATCGGTTTCTATCGCGAGGAGACCATCTCTGCCGCTTGCGTCTTTGTCGTGCGTGAGGGCCGAACAGTTCGCACCTGCGAGTTCATTCTCGACAAGGGTCTTGATGTTGACGAGGAAGAGCTCCAGTCGGGCTTTCTTAAGCGCTATTACGACGAGACGGCTGATATTCCAGCTGAGATCAACCTCTCTGTCGAGCTTGAGGATGCGGAGGCGCTGGGGGAGTGGCTTGCAGGCAAGCGCGAGCGCTCCTGCCATCTCCATAGGCCGCAGCGTGGCGAAAAGCACCGTTTGCTCGATATGGCATCCAAAAATGCGCGCCATGCCCTCATGCGCTACATGATGCGAACGGGGTACGCTGACGACCGCACCAATCAAGCGCTCCTAGAGCTCGAAAGCGCGCTGGCGCTGCCGGCGCCGCCGATGCGTATCGAGTGCTTCGATATCTCGACGCTGCACGGAACCTTTACCGTCGCCTCGATGGTGGTGTTTACCAACGGGCGCGCCGACAAGAGCCAGTACCGTCGTTTTAAAATTCAGGCCGAATTGGACGAGGCAAACGACTTCGTGTCGATGTCCGAGGTTTTGGGACGACGCTATGCTCCCGAGCGCATGGCCGACGAGCGCTTTGGCTCGCGCCCCGATTTGCTCGTTGTCGATGGCGGTAAGCCGCAATTGACCGCTGCGATCAAGCAACTTGAGGCTCTTGGGCTCGATATACCAGTTTGTGGCTTGGCAAAGGCCGATGAGGAAGTTTTTGTGCCTTGGGACGAGACTCCCGTCGTGCTGCCGACCGGGTCCGCGTCGCTCTATCTAATTAAACAGGTACGCGATGAGTCCCACCGATTTGCCATCACGTTCCACCGCGAGTTGCGCGATAAAGCCATGACGGTTTCGGTACTCGATGACGTTCCGGGCGTGGGACCCACCAGAAAACGTGCCCTTATGCGCCATTTTGGCTCGATGAAGCGTTTGCGCGCGGCGAGCGAGCAAGAGATCGCGGAAGTTCGCGGCATACCTGCCGATGTTGCCAAGGCGGTCCACGAGGCGCTCGTTGCATGGAATGCCGAGCGCGCCCAGACATCGGCCAACCGTTCCGAAAACTAAATGCGCTTCTAAACAACTGATATACATGATTGCGCGATTTTCAACCATTTATTACGCCATGATTGCCTGCTGGTTTCGGGTTTTATTAACGCTAAAACGTTTGACTAGCCATGGTGAACAACCATGCTATCCTGCGGGTTGACGAAGACTGATATCTCACCTCGTCAATACATACTGTCTGGCGAATCGTTTGTCAATGAATTCGGTGAACGGTAGTAAATACCGTTCAAGCGTATGTATGTATCGGTCACCGAGCGCGGCACCTCAGTTGGGTTCGTCGGTAGGTAAGGTATATATCGTCCGCAAGTTGCGCGGGGGCAAGTCTAGGTGCTCCCGGGTAAGATTCTCTATTGATAGGAGAAGACATGGCCATCATCAACAAGGGTATGTCCAGGCGTTCGTTCCTCGGCCTCACCGGCAGCGTCGCTGCTGTCGCAGGGCTTGGTCTCACCGGCTGCGGTGGCAGCTCTAACGACGAGGGTTCCGCTTCCGGTTCCACCGATTCCGCCAACCGTGGTGGCGGCGTGATCACCGCTGGTTCCGCTTACGCTCCGTCCAGCTTCGATCCCGCCAGCACCGGCTCCGCTGTGGGCCTGGGTGCTAACTGGCACGTCGTCGAGGGCCTCTACGGCATCGATTACCACGACTACAGCACCTTCAACGAGCTCGCCACCGACGATCCCAAGTCCGTGGACGACACCACCTTCGAGGTCACCATCCGCAAGGGCGCCAAGTTCTCCGATGGCACTGAGGTCACTGCTGACGACGTCGTCGCTTCCTACACCGCTTGCGCTGCTTCCGCTACCTATGCTCCGTTCTTCCAGCCCTTCGAGTCCATCGAGGCCAAGGACGCCAGCACTGTAACGGTCAAGACCAAGGTCCCCAACTTCTCCCTGCTCAAGGATCGTCTGGCCATCATCCGTGTTACCCCGGCTACTCAGTCCGAGGAGGATCGCGCCAAGCAGCCGATCGGTTCCGGCCCCTGGATGTACGACTCTATCTCCGATACCGAGATCACCCTGGTTCCCAACCCCGAGTATAACGGTGAGTATGCTGCCGAGGATAAGAAGATCCAGTACAGCATCCTGACCGACCCCACCGCTCGCGTTACCGCCCAGCAGGAAGGCTCCACGCTCGTTATGGAGCTCGTCACCGCTGACGCCGTCGACCAGCTCGAGAGCGCCGGCTGCAAGATCGATAACGTTCAGGGTTTCGGCACCCGCTTCATCATGTTCAACGTCGCCAAGGAGCCTTGGAACAACGTCAAGGTCCGTCAGGCCGTCATGTACGCGCTCGACACCGAGAAGATGATCACCAACACCTTCGCCGGCCTTGCCACCGCTGCCAGCTGCTACCTGCCTAAGAGCTTCACCAACTATCATGAGGCTTCTACGGTGTACAAGACTGACGCCAAGAAGGCCAAGAAGCTCATCGAGGAGTCTGGCATCACCCCGGGCGCCATCACCCTGCGCACCACCGACAACGAGCAGATCAAGGGCATGGCCGCTCAGGTCAAGAACGACCTCGACGCTCTCGGCTTTGATGTGACCATCCAGACCGATACCTCGCCGGCCACCTACGCTGCCATCGACGGCGGCGAGGCCTACGATATCCTTCTCGCTCCTGGCGATCCGTCCTGCTTCGGCGCTGACCCCGACCTGCTGCTCAACTGGTGGTACGGCGACAACGTCTGGATGCAGACCCGTTGCCCGTGGAAGGAGTCCGCTGAGTGGGAGAAGCTCCACGGTCTCATGGACGAGGCTCTTGCCGCCGAGGGCGACGAGCAGCAGAAGAAGTGGAACGAGTGCTTCGATATCATCGCTGACAACGCCGTTCTGTACCCCGTTGTCCACGTCAAGACCGTCTCCGCTTCCTGGGACGATCCGTCCACCGCGCCCAACGGCGAGGCCCTCGATGGCTTCAAGGGCATCGGCACGACGAGCATGTCCTTCAGGGGCGTCGCGACCGTCAAGGCCTAAGACTCGCTTGAGTCATATGTAGGGCGTCGGTCGTAAGGCAACGTCCTCATAGTTGAAACAAAGACCCGGGCGGCCTCGATGTCGCTCGGGTCTTGTAATGAGTATCCATACTCATATACCAGTTGGTCCTACCGACAAAAGAAAGGGGAGAGAACGTGAACAACTTTCTACGTTTGATTGGAAGGCGTCTCGTGGCGCTGCCGATCATGGCATTGGGCGTCACCGTCCTGGTGTTCTTCCTTATGTCGTTCTCCAAGACCGACCCCGCCTATACGGCGTTGGGTGACGGTGCCTCGCCCGAGGCGGTTGCCGAGTACCATGAGAAGTATGGTCTGGACGACCCCTGGCCCGTGCGCTACGTGCGCTACATGGGCGATTTGATCCATGGTGACATGGGCACCTATGGTGCTGCTCGCAACTCCGTTGCCAAGCGCATCTCCACGGCCCTGCCCGTCACGATGCAGCTGACCTTCATCGGTCTTGCCATCGGCGCGGTCGTCTCGTTTTTACTCGGCGTCATCGCGGCACTGTATCGCGATAAATGGCCGGACCAAGTGATCCGCGTCTTTTCCATCGCCGGCTTGGCAACCCCGTCGTTCTGGCTTGCCGTCCTGTTGATTCTGCTGTTCTCTTCCTACCTTAAGGTGCTCCCGGCGTCTGGTGCTCTGCCTCACTTCACCACCAACCCGGCTGGCTATCTGGGACGTATGATCATGCCCGCTATCGCTCTGGCATTCCCGCTGACGGGCCAGATGACTCGTATCGTGCGTACTGCCATGGTCGAGGAGCTCGATAAGGACTATGTCCGTATGGCTCGCGGCGCCGGCGTTCCCGAGAAGGTCGTCGTCGGCATCAACGTCTTGCGCAACGCGCTGATCACCCCGGTCACCACCCTCGGTCTTAAGATCGGCTACCTCATGGGCGGTGCTGTCGTCATCGAGGTCATCTTCAACCTCCCCGGCATGGGTACTGCGATTCTGCAGGGCGTTCAGGGCAACGAGGCGAACCTGGTTCAGGGCGTCGTTATCGTCGTTGCTCTTGCCTTCATCATCATCAACATCGTGGTTGACATGCTCTACCTGCTCATCAACCCGCGCATCAGGACGGTGTAGATTATGGTAAAGATTCGAGAGAAGCAAACCGAGCAGCTCGAGAAAGCTGCCTCCAAGGGGCTCAAGCTCGGTGGCTGGAAGAAGATGACGCTGTCTTCTAAGATTGCCGCCGTCGTGCTGGTGCTGGTCGCCCTGACCGCGATTCTGGCGCCCCTTCTTGCCCCCTATAGCCCGGTCGAGATCTTTACGGCTCGCCAGGCTCCCGGCAACGGATTTATCTTCGGTACCGACGATAAGGGTCGCGACATTCTGTCGCGCATGCTCTACGGTGGTCGTTACTCGCTGATCATCGGCTTTGGCGCCACTGCCATGGCTCTGGTCTGCGGCTCGATCGTGGGCGCCCTCGCGGCGGTTTCGCGCAAGTCCGTTTCCGAGGCGATCATGCGCATCCTGGACATCATCATGTCCATCCCGGGCATCGCCCTCGCTGCCGTCTTCGTCTCCATCCTGGGCAATTCCGTGCCGTCGATCATCTTCGCCATCGGCTTTATGTATACTCCGCAGATTGCCCGTATCGTGCGCGCCAACATCGTGTCCGAGTACGGCGAGGACTATGTCCGCGCGGTCATCGTTTCCGGCGCCAAGGCTCCGTGGATTTTGATCAAGCATGTTCTGCGTAACTGCATCGCCCCGATCATGGTCTTCACCGTTACCCTGGTCGCCGACGCCATCATCTTCGAGGCCTCGCTGACCTTCATCGGCGCTGGTATCCAGGAGCCCACCGCTACCTGGGGCAACATCCTCGCCGACGCTCGCGGTGGCGTGCTCGCTGGCCGTTGGTGGCAGGCGCTGTTCCCGGGCCTGGCCATCATGATCACCTGCCTGGCACTCAACATCCTCTCCGAGGGCATTACCGACGCCATGGCCGCTGCTCCCTCCGCCGCCCTGGATCCGACCGACTCCTCCAAACGCCGCGAGGCCGACCTGCTGGTCTCCGACCCCGTTCGCGCCTACAAGGAGCAGGCTCAGTCCCTGTCCGCCCGTCTTGGCGCTCTGCGTGATGTCGAACTCAAGCGTAACGACCGCCATGTGCCCGATGAGTCCGTTGAGCCGATCCTTTCGGTCCGCGATTTCTGCATCCAGTTTGAGCACCACGGTGACATCAATGTCGTCGATCATGTCAACTTTGATGTCCGTCCTGGCCAGACCATGGGCCTTGTCGGTGAGTCCGGCTGCGGTAAGTCCATCACCACGCTGGCCATCATGGGCCTGACCGATGATGACGAGCATCTTTCCGGTGAGGTTCTCTGGGAGGGCCGCGACCTGCTCAAGATGAGCAAGAAGGAGTGGTTCGGCCTGCGCGGTACCGATATCGCCATGGTCTATCAGGACGCCCTGTCCTCGCTCAACCCCTCCATGCTCATTTCCGCCCAGATGAAGCAGCTCACCAAGCGTGGCGGCACCCGTAGCGCCGAGGAGCTCCTGGAGCTCGTGGGCCTCGACCCCAAGCGTACGCTCGAGAGCTATCCGCATGAGCTTTCCGGTGGTCAGCGTCAGCGCGTTCTGATCGCTATGGCCCTTACCCGCGACCCCAAGCTGGTCATCTGCGACGAGCCCACGACCGCTCTGGACGTTACCGTCCAGAAGCAGGTCATCAAGCTGCTTAACGACCTTCAGGCCAAGCTCGGCTTTGCCATGATCTTCGTTTCGCATGACCTGGCGCTGGTCGCCGAGGTTGCCCATAACATCACGGTTATGTACGCCGGTCAGGTTATCGAGCAGGCGCCCACCAAGGAGCTGCTCACCAACCCGATTCACGAGTACACCCGCGGCCTTCTGGGTTCCGTCCTGTCCATCGAGAGCGGTTCGGGCCGCCTGCACCAGGTGCCCGGCGCCGTTCCGAGCCCGCGCGATTTCCCCAAGGGCGATCGCTTCGCGCCCCGCTCGAGCCATCCGCGCATTGGCCTGGACACCCGTCCGGTCTTCAAGCGCGTGCCCGGCACCGAGCACTTCTATTCCGAGCTCCCCGACGAGGTGCTCAAGGCAAATGGTTTGACCCCTCACGCGGAGGTGATGTAGATGAGCGAGACCGCAGTCAACGGCGTCGAGCCGATCATCTTCCTTGATGACGTCCACGTCACCTTTAGGACCCGTACCGGCTCGATTCTGCACCCCAACCTGGTTCACGCCGTCCAGGGTGTAACGATTAAGCTCATGCCCGGACAGACCATCGGCATCGTCGGCGAGTCCGGTTGCGGAAAGTCCACCACCGCCAATGTCATGTGTGGCCTGCAGGCCCCCACGAGCGGCAAGGTCTACTTTAAGGGCAAGGACGTTACCAAGCGTACCGCCGAGGACCGTCGCCACATGGGCCGCGTCATCTCGGTCGTGTTCCAGAACCCGGCCACGGCGCTTAACCCCCGCATGGTCGTTCGCGAGCAACTGCTCGACCCCATGCGCGTCCACAACTTGGGTACCGAGGCCGAGCAGGAGAAGCGCGTCAAGGAGCTCTTGGAGCTCACCGGTCTGCCCAGCTCTGCCGCCGAGGTTCTTCCCGGCCAGCTTTCGGGCGGCCAGCGCCAGCGCGTCGCAATTGCCCGTGCCCTGTCGCTGAACCCCGATGCCATCATCGCCGACGAGCCCACCTCGGCTCTGGACGTTTCGGTCCGTGCGCAGATTCTGAACCTGCTGACCGACCTTAAGAAGGAGCTCGGCCTGGCCATGGTGTTCATCAGCCATGACATCCAGACGGTCCGCTATATCTCTGACGACATCATCGTTATGAATGGTGGCAAGATCGTCGAGCAGGGCGAGGCCAAGCAGGTCTTCCAGCACCCTCAGGACCCCTACACCAAGATGCTGCTTGGCGCTGCGCCGTCGCTGCTGCATCCCAAGCTCGGCGAGTAGCCTCGCTTTCCCTCCCGTGCGCCCGGTTCACTTGCCGGGCGCACCTCCGTTGCGATTTCGAAAGGTTGGGTTCACGAGCCATGCCAAGTGCTCAGGAGCTACAACAGCAATTTGGTGAATATCGAGGCGCTATGCCCCGTCCATCGGATTTCGATCTCTTTTGGAAGGACCGCATGGCCGAGGCCGACGCTGTCGAGCTCGACTACGAGATTGAGGCGGCTTCGGTTGCGGATTCCGCGACCTGTCGGTTTTTCGACCTCTGGTATACCGGCATGTGTGGTGCACGCCTGCATGCCAAGTACCTTAAACCCGTCTCGGACGAGCCTGTGCCATTGGTACTTCAGTTCCATGGGTATCCGGGTGCAAGCCGCAGCTGGTTTGAGCAAGCGTCGTTTGCGGGCATGGGCATGGCGCTCATTGCTCTCGATTGTCCTGGCCAAGGAGGCCCCTCCGAGGACATTGGTGGATTTGAGGGCACGACGGTCGCGGGCCATATCGTCGCCGGTATCGACGGCGACCCGACCAACCTCTACTATGTCCGCCTACATCAGGATATTCGCATTCTGTGCCGTATCGTTCGCGAGCTCGAGGGCATCGATCTTGCCCGTGTGTATGTGAACGGCGCATCGCAGGGCGGCGGGTTGGGTATTGCAACCTGCGCGCTTAACAGCGAGCTTATCAATCGCGCCGCCATCCTCTATCCCTTCCTGTCGGACTTCCGCCTGGTTTGGGATCTGGACGCCGACGATATTGCCTACGAGGGTCTGCGCTATTGGTCGCGTTGGTTTGACGAGGACTCGACTCGTATCGAGGAAGCCTATGCCAAGCTGGCGTACTTCGATTCCAAGATTTTTGCCCCCATGGTCAAGTGCCCCGTGCTGTTTGGCACGGGCACGGCCGATATCGTCTGTCCGCCGGCAACGCAGTTTGCGGTGTACAACAACCTGTCCTGCGACAAGCGTCATGAGTTCTTTGAAGGCTTTGGCCACGAGGAGATTCAGGACTTTGATGATCTGATCATTCCGTTTTTCTGTGAGGGAGGGGAGGCTCATGTCTAAGTGCGAGAGCAATGTTGACGAGCTGATAGTCCCCGAGCTTGCGGGGATTGCTGGGACGGTTTCGTCAAGGCTCTCCGATTTCCGGGATTGGCGCGGCGATGTTTTGGCGGATATATCCGATTTGAAGACAGCCGCTTCGGACCTTGAGGTTTGCGGGTTGACTGTTACGGCGATTGACTTTGTTAACCCCTGCGCCCGTTACTCGGAGGTTTCCTTTGAGCTCGGTGACCATGCGGTCCACGCTCGTTTGATTGAGCCTGTTGGTCGTGCCCGAGTATCTGAGCGCGTGCCGCTGTGCCTGATGTTCCACGACATCGATCGGCCTGTGCGCGGCTGGCATCACATGACGAGATTTGCCGCCATGGGATATGCCGTGCTTGCACTGGACGACGGTGTTGCTGGTGCGGACGACCTGCAGCGGGGAATTGCTTCGCCCGCTTTTGTCGAGCGCGTCCGTTGGGGCTGCGCGTTGGCGAAGGTCGCGCGCAATCTTGATGGCATGGACCCCGACCGCATCTTTGCATGGGGCGAGGGCCTTGGCGGCGGAGTCGCGCTGGCGGTTTCTGCTCTGGACGAGCAGGGTCTTGCCTGCACGGCGGTTGCCAATCCAATTCCCGGTGGCCTCGAGGCGCTGTCGTCTCGGGTGCGCGGATCGGTGCTCATGGGCACATCGCTTATGGACGCCGTGAGCGATCCCAAGGGTCAGTTTGCCGTATTCAACGGTCTTGAGTGTGACCGAAGGCATATCATTTATGCCAAATACGCTCACGAGCGCATCAATGCGTTCGAAAACGAAGTCGTCGACTTCTTTAACCAAACGTTCTACCCGTGTTCTTTGGCCTAGACGGCCTGGACACTGCCAACAAGAGTGGGTGGCATAGGGCCGCCCGCCAGACAACTAAGGAGATTCTTGTGGCAACTCAGAAATTCACCGGCGTTATCCCTCCCGTCGTTGTTCCCGATACCGAAGACCACCAGCTCGACGTTGCCTCCTTTGAGCGCAGCATCAACCGCATGATCGATGCCGGCGTCGATGGCCTGTTCTTCCTGGGCTCCTCGGGCGAGGTCGTCTTCTCCACCGACGAGCGCCGTCGCCAGATTGTCGCCGAGGCCGTGCGCATCGTCGACCACCGCGTTCCCGTTCTGGTTGGCATCATCGACACCGAGACCGAGCGCATGATCGAGCACGGTAAGGTCGCCCAGGAGCTGGGCGCCGATGCCCTCGTCGCCACCTGCCCGTTCTATGCCCTGCAGGGCATGACCGAGGTCGAGGAGCACTTCCGCATCCTGCACGAGGAACTCGACCTGCCCATCTTCGCCTACGACATCCCCGTGTGCGTCCACACCAAGCTCCCTTGGAAGCTCCTTGCCAAGCTCGGCGCCGAGGGCGTCCTGGCCGGCGTCAAGGATTCCTCGGGTGATGACATCTCGTTCCGCTACCTCGTTCAGGAGAACGAGAAAAATGGCCATCCGATGAGCATCCTCACCGGTCACGAGGTCGTCGTCGACGGTGCTTACCTTGGCGGCGCCGATGGTTCCGTCCCGGGTCTCGCTAACGTTGAGCCCGAGGGCTACGTGCGCCAGTGGAAGGCCGCTCCGGCCGGCGACTGGGCTACCGTCAAGGCCGAGCAGGATCGCCTCAACGAGATTTCCCACATCTGGGATGTCACCTCGGGCGTCCAGGGCTATGCCGGTGGCGTCGGTGCCTTCAAGACCGCTATGAACCTCATGGGTATCTTCGACAGCCCGACCATGCCGCGCCCGGTGAAGGCCATGACCGGCGAGAACGTCGAGGCGATTAAGAAGGTCCTCCAGGACAACGGTCTCCTTTAAAGCTTTCCCAGGCACCCGATCTTGGGGCTCAAGTGGTCGGGCGTGACCCATTAGGTCAACGCCCGACCACTTTCACCCCAACCTCGGGCACCTGGGAAACCTTTACCAAGTTGCGGCGATAACACCGCCTTCATTTCCTGTAGTTGTTTTGTCTCCGAAGGAGAGCGACATGGAGAACAAGTACGTTTGCTCCGTCGATATCGGCGGCACCAAGATTGCGACTGCCATTATGGAGTATCCGGCTGATGGCAGCGTGCCTCACCCGGTCTTTGAAGCTGAGGTTCCCACCGAGGCCCAGGAGGGCGGCGAGGCCGTCTTCCAACGTATCGAGGCGTCCATCAAGGCCGCTCTTGAGGCGAATCCCGATGTCGAGGTCCTCGGTGTCGGTATCGGTGCCGCAGGCGTCGTCGATCCCAAGACGGGCGCCATCGCGTATGCCAACGAGATTATGCCCGGCTGGTCCGGCGTTCAGTTGGGGCCGCGTCTGCGCGAGGACCTTGGTCTCCCCGTTGCCGTTGTGGGCGACGTGCAGGCTCATGCTCTGGGCGAGGCCCACTGGGGCGTCGGCAAGGGCAAGTTCTCTGTCTTGTGCCTGGGCATCGGCACGGGCATCGGCGGCGCATATGTCGAGAACGGCCGCGTGATGCAGGGCTTCCATGGTGCTGCCGGTCATATGGGCCACATCGAGTGCTCGGCTGCCGCCGGCATTCCCTGCGCCTGCGGACGTTCCGGCCATCTTGAGTCGGTTGCTTCGGGCACTTCCATTGGTCGTATGTACGATGAGCGCTTTGGCCGTGTCGACCCCAGCCGTCCTTCGGTCGGTCGCGATGTGAACGACCTGTGCCGTGCGGGCGACGCAAAGGCGACCGAGGTCATCCATGACGCCGGCTTTGCGCTGGGCGCCAGCTTGGGCTCGCTTGCCAACATCTTGGATCCCGAGGTCATCGTGCTTTCGGGCGGCGTGATTCACCAAGGTCCCGATTGGCGTTCACAGACGTGGAAGGATTCGGTGCACGAGGGCTATGCCAGCCAGGCGCTCGATCCGCTTCAGGACACGCCGATTCTCATCGGTTCTCTGGAGGGCGATGCTCCGCTCATCGGTGCTGCCGAACACCTTCTTGCGTCGTTGAAGTAAACATAACTACCAAGTGCGCCTTCTGAGGTGCCGCAGATTGACGTGAAAGAGGAGCGAAGCGTACTTCGGTACGCGAGCGACGGTTTGAACGTCAAGGTGCGGTGTCTCAGAAGGCTGTTTTGAGAAAGGTTGAGTCGAACATGACCGTCGATCCTTTGATTCAATCCCTGAAGGGCAAGCTCGTCGTGAGCGTTCAGGCGTATATGGGCGAGCCGCTTCGCACGCCCGAGACCATGGCTCAAATGTCTCGCGCTTGCGAGCTCGGCGGCGCCGCCGCCATTCGGTGCCAGGGCCTTGCCGCGATCGCCGCC
>CALHJX010000107.1:0-4153 GCA_938033385.1 uncultured Collinsella sp.
ACGAGGGGTGACGCAAAAGCGTCGCCCCTCGTTTTTAACCATGTCAACTGAACCTGGTTCAGGCTTCAATGCAAGAAGAAGCAGGCCGAGGTCCAGATTTCGGACAAGAAGAGGGCGCTCGCGCGCGAGGCGCGCAAGGCACGCAACCACGCGCTCATGGTCGCCGGCGGGCTCATCGTGAACCACGCGCCGTGCGGCAACTGGAAACGCATCGACTGGGACAGGCTTGCGGCGTGAATCGACCGCCACGGATACAAGATCACCGGCTCCACGCAGCACGGAATCTGGATCCGTAACCTTTCGTAGCCCAGATCAAAATACCGGTTGTTTCCAGAAATCCTCTAGGAGGCGTCTAGATAGAGGATTTCTGGAAATGCAAATAACAATAATTTAGATTCCGAGCGTATCGACCGGAGCAACAACGATGCCTTCGCTAGTTACGTGAGCCGGCATACCAAACCCGATGACGATGAGTTTCGCCGCAGGCGGCCTCTCCCCGCGATCGACCAGCTTTCGCTCAAGTCGAAGCAGATTTTCCACTGCCTCTGGGACTTGGGGGCTCCCGAGCTTAACCTCAACGGCAACCCACGAGCCGTCACGACGATGGACAATCGCGTCGACCTCTAGGTCGTCAGCGTCGTGGTAGTGAGATACGGTCGCATCGCTGGCCGCCGCGTAAACCTTGAGATCGTGCAGCACAAGTGATTCGAAGAGCAAGCCAAGGGTCTTCGGATCGGATGACAACGACTCCGGATCCGCACCGATGAGGGCGACGGCGAGCGATGAGTCCGCAAGGTGCCGCTTCGCGCCCTGCCGCAACTTCACCGGCGACCTGAGAGCCGGATGCCACGCGGGGACATCGTCGACGATATTGATACGGCGCAGCGCGTCCATGTAGCCGGTAATCGTATTCTTTGAGACGTCAACACCCAAATCCCTTTCGATGGACCTCATGCCGGCAAGAGTCGATTCATTGCGTGCAAGCGACGAGAGCAAGGCCCTTACCTTAACCGGGTCGCGTTTCACTCCATCCGCCCTCGAAACGTCAGACTCGCAAACACCGTCAATATAGGCGGCGGCTATCCGCATTGCGTCAGCAGTTGTCTTACCGACCGCTTGGGGCCAACCGCCGCGGCAGAGCAAATCCGCGATACCGGCGATACCGGCGATGGATCCGAGTGACGCCGCAACGGAATCGCCATCGAGCAGCGCACCAAGCGAGACCGTTCCCGACGAAATACCGAGCTCGAAAAGCGTCATGGTATCCATCCGCAAACGGGCGATTCGACCCACACCGCTGTGCATCGGCTGGTTCTCGGCTCGCGGCGTCGCAGATCCGGTGAGAATGAACTGTCCTGGCTCCCCTCCCCTGACATCGCATTCGAATCGCACGGCATCCCATAGCTTCGGTTCTTCCTGCCATTCGTCGACAAGCCTCGGGGTCGGTCCGACAATTGCTTGGGCCGGATCGAGACGAGCGAGCTGGAGGGCCGCAAAACCGCCAGATGGATCGGAGAGAGATAACGATGACTCGGCAAATCTCTGAGCTGTCGTTGTCTTTCCACACCATTTCGGCCCCTGAATGAGCACTGCACCAAAAATGCCAAGGTCGCGCTCGACTAAGCAGTCAACACAACGTCTTATATACCTATCCATCGGCTTTCCCTCCAATCATTCATTTGAAATTATAGCGTCTATCTGCGTCGTTGGGACAAATAACGATTACTTATTGGGACGATTGACGGTAATTTATTGGGACGATTGACGATAGCTCGTTGGGACGATTTCCATTTTCTTAAGGCACTAATCAACGAGATCCACTGTGAACTATGAGACGGATAAATTTAGCTGACGCCTCTCATGAGTTCAGCAATGCTGATTTGAAATTTAAATTCGCAACCTACCTTATGATTCATCGAGATGGTAGAAGCTTTGAAGATATTTTTGAAATACGTCGCGATCGTGATGCATTTGCCGTTGCAGAAAGCTATACGGCAACTCTAGATCAGGCTGGGGTATATTATGCGGTTTCTTGTTTCGAAATCGACCGGCTGGCAATAGTTCGTCGAGAAGAAAGAGCGCAGGATGTCCTATTCTATCGATACCCTGTTCAGAAGCTTTATCAGCTCTTCATTGAGACTATGAACATTTCAGGCTTCGAATCAGTGGCGAACACCCCGACAAAAATAGCCGTTAGGAGTGTCAAATGAACAAGAATGCCACTGCGCAGTTGCACGTCTATTCCGTCTTTTTCGTTCTCGCGGGATTTGTTTTAAATCGGGGAGTGTTTCTACTTTTCCTTGCGGAGAAAGGAATGTCTGTCACGGAAATTGCGCTTTATCAAGCCCTGTTTAACATTGCAACGGTCGTCCTCGAGCTGCCAACAGGGCTGGTAGGCGATTTCTTTGGAAAGAAGTTCTCGATTCAAGTGGGCGTGCTGCTGCTTTTCTTCCATACGGCTGGCATGCTGCTGCTCTCAGGCCCCTTTCTCGTCGCGCTTTCCCTTGTTGAGGCACTCGCCTACTCCCTTCAATCGGGATCCGAACAAGCGCTTTTATATGAAATTGCCCGGAATGCCGGTCAAGGAGAGCGCTTCCTCACCATCAACGCTCGGCTGCTTGCCGCGCAATCAATCGCTACGGGAATGGCAATTGTGCTCGGATCTTTCATTGCCCAAGTATCTTGGAGCGCCCTCTACGTATGTGTCTCCGTTTTCTATCTCCTGCAGCTTTTCCTTCTGTATCCCATTGAGAGGACGGAAGCGACCCGTTCTGAAAGCTCTGAAAAGGGAAGGTCTGACGCAGCCAAGATGTTCAGACGCGAAACCTGGCGTGTTGGAGAATCCGCTTTTGCGGTATTGCTTCTTCTAATCGGCACAAGCATGCTCGATGGATTCTATGGGAGTTATTACAACTTGAATCAGCTGGTATTCGACGCATTTGATGCTCCCGTCTCCATAATAGGAATCTTTTTCGGTGCATCCTATGCAGTAAATGCGACGGCCTACATTGCAGCAGATTTCTTCTCATCGCGTTTCGGGAAAAGAAATACCATGCTCGGCTCGATGCTAATCGAGGCTGGCCTTTTCATGATTCTTCCGTGGTTCGCTTCAAATCCGCTGTGTTTGTTTGGCCTTAGCATGGTGCTTTGTTTTCTCCCAGAAGTGGTGTACATCACTTCGGAAAACTTAATCCAAGACGCGATAGCGGACGATCTCCGCGCGACGATCCTTTCCGTCGCGTCTCTGGTAAGGGCTCTCTTTTCCGCAATGTTTTTCTCCATATTTGGACATGTGTTGGGGTTATATCCCATTCAGATAGCGCTCGGTATTATTGGTGCAATCGCGATAGCAATTACCGCCGTTGTTTCATTAAAAATGGTAGGAATACAGGTCTCCAAGAATTGATATATCGATTGACGAGCTAGCGCGATCGATACATCTATTTATATATCTATCCATCTGTATGACTCCCATGTCAGCCTATAACAAGCATTCCATCAGCACTATGGTGACGATTGACGGTAATCTGTGGTGGCGTTTTCTATTTTCATAGCAGCGTGATCGGCGAGATGAACTATGAGACGGATAAATTTAGCTGACGCCTCTCATGAGTTCAGCAATGCTGATTTGAAATCCGTCGGCAATCTTCTTGAGATTTGAGAGGCTGACATTACGCCGACCGACTTCAATGCTCGCGTAGTAGGAACGATCCATTTCAATCAAATTGGCGAACTGCTCCTGACTGCACCCGAGTCCAGCGCGGAGCTCTTTGCATCTCATGCCGAATGATTTCTGAAGCGTCGTATCCATGACAAAAAGAGTCATGGATTGTTGTATAAAAGCCAACGGACTATATACAACAATCCCAGTTAAGGCGCATAATTATCTCTATTGGAAAGCGCTCTGATGCCCAGTCGGATAGGGCACGGAAAAGGAATGGAACAGCACAATGACCCAGGGAAAGCACTTCGCTGCCGGTGGCGATCACTTCGCCGCGCAGCCCGACAAAAAGATTCACACTCCGAAGGGGATCGCGCGTCTGACCGTCACCGCGGCGACCATGGCCGCCATGACCGGATCGAGCCTCATCTCACCGTTCACGGCATTCGCCCAGACCGGTGACGGGGGCACGCAGCACCCCGCCGTGATGTC
>CALHJX010000108.1:0-3435 GCA_938033385.1 uncultured Collinsella sp.
CCGCGCCGTGGCGGAGCTCGAGCGCGCCGCCGAGGCAGTTGCCGCGGCCCTCGAGGCCGCAAGGCCGTAACCTGGCGCCGTGGAGGGTTGGTGTAGGGGTATAATAGGGGTAGAACCGGGGTAGAATACAATCAAGCACACATACCATGGATTGGAGCACCGATGCCCACCCTCAAGCCAAAACGCACCTTCGTCTATTCTTCAAACAACGCCCGCCGCGCCCTCGAGGCCGCCCTCGCCGACCGCTGCGAGGTCAACCGGACCAACATGAGCCAGGAGATCGAGGGTATCCTCATCGACGCCCTCGTCCCGCACGACGGTGGGCTCGCCGAGCGCGCCATGACGCGTATCTACTACGGCCAGACCGGGGTACGCGACGAGGTCGCGGGCGCGTTCAGCGACGCCGCGGCCGTCTACGACTGGGAGTCTGGGACCTCCGACCTCAGACCCCTCGTCGAGCTTGCGGCTCAGCAGTCGCTCGGCGCGCTGATCGACGCATCGAAGGAAGAGGACGACGGATCTCGTCCCGTCTTCCACCTCAAGACATGCTGGGACTCCGTGTGCGGCCGCCTGCATCATGTCTGCGAGAGCGACCCAAGCAGCCGTGAGGCCCTGTCGGCCGCCATCGACGAGGGTGTCGCCCGCGACCTCGGCTGCGCCCTCGATGCCGGTCGCAAGATGGTCGAGGCGCGGGCCTTCTTCGATATCGTCCTTAGGAACTGGACCGTCCTGGGCGGGTTCACCTACACCTACCGTGCCCTCATGGACGTCGTCTCCATCGCCGACGAGTGGCCCGAGACCGCCCGCTCGCGCGAGGACCTCAAGGCGTGCCTCTGTTCCGTCGCCGCCGCGCGTGGGGGCGAATAGCCGTGGGTCGATACCGCAGCTCCGCGGTCCTCGCCGCCGTGTTCGCCGTCATCTTCGATGTAGCCTGCTACCCCATTGTGGCCCCTGTGATCGCATGTGCGCTCGCGGGGGCCGTTTTCGACTGGCCGAGCTGGATCGACAGTATCGGGCCCGACCTCTGGTTGGCGTTCTGGGCATCAGGGGCCTGGCTCCCGCACCTCCCGCCCATGCTCGCCGCGCTAGCGCTCCTGTTCCTGGTGCTTTTCGGCTATGCGGTGGCCAAGGACGCCGAGACCGCCCGTGAGGTCGAGGGAGGCATCTACGGCGACTCGCACATCGTTCGCGGCGTGGCGGAACTGGGCCGCCGGAACGACTTCTGGGACGGCAACGGGACGCCCGGGAAGGCGGGCCTGGTGCTCGGTGCCACTGGGGAGGGATACTGGTTCGACTCCTCCGTCCCACATGCAATGACCTGCGGAAAGACAGGTTCAGGCAAGACACAACTACAGAATCTAGAGACCATGCACCTGCTCATGGCCGCCGGCTGGAACATCGTGTCGACCGGTAAGCCTGAGGTCCTTGAGCTCACCGCTGGCAAGGCCCGCGAGATGGGCTATGAGGTCGCCGTGCTCGATTTGACCGGTTATCCCGGTGCAAGCCGATACAATCCCATCGGGCTCGTCGTCGATGCCGTCGAGGCGGGGGATACCGATGCCGCCGTGAGGACGGCCCGACAAGTCGCCGTCGACCTCATCCCCCTCGGCGGCGAGAAGAACACCTACTTCCCCAAAGCTGCGCGAAACATGCTCGTCGCCTGCATCCTTGTCGTCTGCACGGCCGATATTCCCCGCAGGCAGAAGAATCTCGCCAGCGTCGCCGCGCTCGTCGAGCGCGGGACCGCCGGCGAGGACCCGAAGGACCCGTCGGCCCCCCTCAAGGACTACATCCGCGGGCTCGGCCCGACGCACCCGGCATTCTCGCCGGCATCCGACCTCCTCGGGGACGGCGGCGCGACGACCGCTGGCAAGAACGTCGTCTCCACGCTCAAGGAGGCCCTGGGCATCTTCTCGGACGACGCGCTTCGCGCGATTACGTCCGAGAGCACCGTCTCCATCCGAGATCTCATCGAGAAAAAGACGGTTCTGTACATTGAGATGCTCGACGAGGGCGATCCGTACAGCGTCGTCTACACCTGCTTCCTTAACCAGTGGTGGCAGGTGGCGCAGCGGGTGTGCAAGGAGGGCGGCGGTCGCGTTCCGCATGAGACGGCGCTCGTGCTCGACGAGATCGGCAATCTGAATGTCAGGGTGGCATGCCTGCCCGCAATCGCCACGCTCGGAAGAAGCATGCGCCTGCACGAATATCTGTTCGTGCAAAATCTGAAACAACTGAATGCCTATAACGAGCCCGGCGACGGCGGGGCCGGGCGAGACAAGTTGGTCGGCTCCATCGGTACCAAGGTCGCCCTGTCCCTTTCCGAGCCGGAAGACTTCAAGTTCTTCACGGCGCTCGCGGGAAAGCGGACAGTGCGCTCCATGGGAACATCGAGTCAGAATGGCTCTGGTCGATCGTCGTCCGGCACGAGCTACAGTGAGACCTCCGTCCCCCTGATAAACGAATGGGAGTGGCAGCAGCGCATCCCCATTCGAGACGGCCTCATCGCGATAAAAGGCGGCGAGAACTCGAAACCGGGCCGCGAGGGCGTGTTCGAGTTCCCTCTCGACTACGCCAGCCGCACCCCGGCGGGAGCCTTCTTCGGGCTCGGCGACGAGGAGGCGGAGCGCCGGAAACGCTCCGCCTACTACGCCCGCGCCAAGGCCTCCGCGCAGGACGAAGCGTATGAGGTACCGGAACCGTGGTGCCCCGAGTTCAACGTCGGTGATAAGACGGACGATGATGACGAGATCGCGCCCGACGACGTGTTCAAGGCTGACGAGGAAAACGCGACGTTCGAGGACGAGTGGGCCGCGTGGGACGAGTGAGGGGGCGGTAAACATGACGGCTATCAAACAGGTATCGGTGACCAGCGCGCAGCATATGAAGAGCCTTGCTGGTTATCTCGACAGGTCGAGCAATAAGCATGATGCACTCGACCTCGACTCCCGGAATCTCAACGACCCGGAGAACTGGGCTCGCGAGATGGACCGCACCCGCGATGCCTATGGACATAACGAGTCCGGCCGCAAGGGCTCGAAATGCACCTACTGCTACCACCAGATCATCGCCTTCAATCCAGACGAATGCGACGTCAACGGTGGTAGGCTCACCAGGGCCGGGTGCATGGGATTCGCTCGCGAGTGGGTGGAGCGCTACTATCCGAACCAGGAAGCCGCCTGGGCGCTTCACCTCGAGCACTCGAAGGACGGAACGGACCGTTACGCCGTGCATATCGCCATCAACCGGACCGACCTCGAGACCGGACGCAGGCTCGATGAGGGCCGAGCAAGCCGTCAGAAGGTCCTTCATGCGTCGAGAATGCGCGACATGGACGAGAGATGGGGCCTCTCGCAGCTCGAACGCGGCCAAAGAAATAGCAGATCCCACGCTCGCCAGGAGTCCCCCGGCGAGCGGAGGGCCCGCGAGGCCGGC
>CALHJX010000109.1:0-6327 GCA_938033385.1 uncultured Collinsella sp.
CAGGCAGGCGGCAGGCGCGCACTCGACCACAACAAAGGTCGGCGGGTTATCGGGATACAGGTTGGTGAAGTAGCCCACCACGGCGCCGGCCAGCGAGCCCACGCCAGCCTGGACAAAGACGTGCGTCGGGCGGTTGATGGCCATCTCGCGCAGCTGCTCGGCAGCCTCGGAGGCCATGGTGCCGTAACCCTCCATGATCCAGGACGGGATCTTCTCGTAGCCCTCCCAGGCGGTGTCCTGAACGATAACGCCGCGCTCGCAGGCGTCGGCCTCGGCGGCCGCCATGCGCACGCACTCGTCGTAGTTGACCTCTTCGATGGTCACCGTGGCGCCCTCGGCGGCGATGTTATCGAAGCGGGGCTTGGTGGAACCCTTGGGCATGTGCACGACAGCCTTCTGGCCCAGCTTGTTGGCAGCCCATGCCACGCCGCGGCCATGGTTGCCGTCGGTGGCGGTAAAGAAGGTAGCCTGGCCAAAGTCCTTGGCAAGCTGATCGGAAGTCAGGTAATCGAAGGTGCACTCGGCAACGTCCTTGCCGGTCTCGTCGGCAATGTAGTTGGCCATGGCAAACGAGCCGCCCAGGACCTTAAAGGCGTTGAGGCCAAAGCGATAGCTCTCGTCCTTAACGCACAGGTTGGACAGGCCCAGACGCGCGGCCTGGCCGTCCAGGCGGGCAAGCGGAGTGACGGTGTACTGGGGGAACGACTGGTGGAAGGCGCGGGCCTTCTTCACGTGGTCGAGACTCATGATTCCCAAGTGCTTGTCATCGCTCTTGGGCATCGTGTTGCTCGCCCACTGGATCTTATCGGCCATACGGTGAACTCCTTAGGTTCTCTCTTGCCGGCCCCCGCATACGCGTTTCAGCCCGATCCCATTCACACGGCTGAACTTTTATGTGGATGCCAAACAAAAAGTTTGTTAGTAATGTTCTATCACACTTTTTGATTGGCATACCTAACGAATTGTTTGTTGCCGTAATCGGTACTTTTTCGCCGCCGAACGGTCACATAACGCAGCGACGCTTTCGTTATTTGCGAACAGGTGTGGTTTATGGCACAGTGAGCCCAAACTAATTTTTAGGAAGGTACCCATGACCCCCGCACAGATTGAGTTTTACAAGCGCCTCGCACACGGCCTGGCGCTCCAATTTGGCCCCAACTGCGAAGTCGTCGTCCACGATCTGGAGACCGAGGACGTAGACCACTCCATCGTAGTGATCGAAAACGGCCACGTCAGCGGGCGCAAACTGGGTGACGGCCCCAGCCATATCGTGTTTGAGTCCATGCACGAGGGCGCCACCGATGTACACGACCGCGAGCCGTACCTCACTAAAACCACCGACGGTAAGCTGCTCAAGTCCTCGACGATCTTTATCCGCAACGATGAGGGCAAACCCGTCGGCATTTTGGGCATCAACTTTGACATTACGCTTATGAAGGCTTTTGAGCGTTCGCTCGACGCCTTTACCGGCACCGGCGGCACGGGCTATACCGAGCCCGAGCCCATTACCAAGAACATCGGCGACCTGCTCGAGGACCTGCTGCACGAGTGCGAGCAGTTTGTGGGCAAGCCCGCGGCACTCATGACCAAAGACGAGCGCATTCGTGCCATTGGCTACCTCGACCGTCGCGGCGCCTTCCTCATTTCCAAGTCGAGCGAGCGCGCCTGCGAGTTCTTTGGCATCTCCAAATACAGCTTCTATAGCTACCTCAATGAGGCCAAGGCGGCGGCCGGCGACAAGTAGGCACTCGCCTGGATTGCCCCTCCCCTTTTGGGCGCGAGTTCTGGAAAGCACGAATCCAAGACCGAGCCGCTTGGGAAGTTCCATATAATCGATGTCATTAATATTTCGAAAGGATGGAACAGAATGGCGTTGAGCAAGGCATCATGCACCGGTCGCGGATTGATTCCGGCAATTGGTGGACATGTGCACCGCATGTTCGATGAGAGTGAAGACGACCTGTTTTCGCTGAGCCTTGACGACGTGATGGATGATCGCCCGTGGACCGCCGACGAACTCATGGGCGGCGGGGCTCGCCCGTCAAGTCCCAATCCCGCACTTGCGCCTAAGCCCGCATCTGCGCCGACTCCTGCGCAGTCGCCTGTTTCGACGCCCGCGCCTACGCCCGCACCCACTTCGGCGCCCACGCCCGCTCCCCGCCCCGCAAGCGACCCGTCCGAGACGGCGGCATTTCTCGCTGCAGCGACGCAGGGCAAATCGGCCGACAGCACCGTTATGTACAGCGCCCAGCAGTTGCCTGTTCCTGCGGCACGCAAGCCTCCGGTCGCAAGGCTCGATGAGCCCGTTGCCCATCAGGTTGCCTACGATTCCTGGGCTGCAGCCGATCTGGATGAGACCTCTACCGGCATGCCGGCGCTCGACGTTCCAGTTAACCCGCTTTTTGCCGCCAACACGAGCGCCGCGGACTATGAGGGCGGTGCGGCATATTCCGATTATTCCGATGGCTATGCTGGCAACGGTCGCATCGAGACCGAGGATTATGGCACCGCATCGAGCGATTATCTCAACGATCCGTACGCTGCCACGCCCGCACCGGAATATGACTCGGAGGCCGCGTCCGCGCCGGCGTATACCAAAAGCACGGGCGAAGAGCGCTTCGCCGATTATTACGCCGAGGAAAAGGCGCTGCGTTTCTCGGAATTTCCGCAGGCAGTCAAGGTTGCCTTTATCGCCATTATCATTGCCCTGCTCGGTGTCATTGCGTTTGAAGGATTCCAGCTGTTCCGCGGCCCCACCCAAGCGGAGTCGGAAACCCAGCAAAAAGAGGACGATAACCAGTACCTGGACATCAGCACCCTCAAGGGCGACCCCAACGACGGAGACGACGAGTAGCGAGGGCTGAAGGCAGCCGCAGGATCCCGCATCCAGCATCGGCTTCTAAGTGCTGTTTTGTCATCCAACTACACTTTTCCGAAGTTTTAAGGTGCCTATTTCGACACTTTTCCGGATTTTATACTCTGTCCCTCCAGATGCGCTTTACGGTGCAGGCGTTGGAAGAAGGGCCATGTGCCGCTGACGGCCCACATGTTCTGCAGATCAAGCTGCTCGGAGACGGCTCGCGCGAGCCGTCCAGCTGGAAGCTCTTTGCCGACGGTGCGTGCGTTGCGGACGGATCCGGCGCCTTCGCCCGCGAGTGCTTCTACGAGGGGGCCGAAGTGTTCTTGGACCTGTGCCGTGACACCGTGCGCGCGGCCGAGCTGCGCCAGTGGAGCCAGAGGGAGTACGAGCTGCTGAGCGCGGCGCGCGGGATTGCGGGGGTGTAGGTGGGCAGATAAGCCATCGGCAATTCCGAGATGGCAAGGGCCGGGAATTAGATTCCCGGCCTTTAACCTAGCACTGCTTTATAAGATCGAGCACCGCGGGAATGTCATCGGCATTACGAAGGGCAACATAGGTCGGTAGGCCTGGGCCAAATCCACCCTGCGTACGTTTGTCCTGGCACATGTCCTCTGGATCAATTAGGTCATCCACGCTCTTTGCCAGGCCGACGGCAATCCAGCCACCGTTGCTGGTCCTACCTTCTAACACGGCATGCAGTTTTCGCTTGCCCGACCTGAAGCCTACATAGTACTTGGCTATGTAGGACTCCCACGAAGGGTTACCACTCAGAACGGACTCGCGCACCTCATCGAAAAGCTTCTGGTTGAGCCCACCTTCGGCAAAGGTGGGGTGGTTCTCCTGCAGAGTCCAGACAGGAGCCTCGTCAGGCTCCCCACGAGAAGGACGGTACTTGTCGACGACGTCTGCCGGAAGGTCGGGATACTTCCATATCTCGCACGCTTCTTTCGCCAGCTCGTCCGCGCGCTGCCCAATCTCTTCCTCACCCCATTTTTCATGCGAGACAATCGATTTGTTTAGGTAGAGCGGGCTGCACTTAAATCCGACGTCAGGCAGATTGAGCTTGTCCGAGAACGACCGGTTTGAGTACTCTTGGTTGTAGCCCGTCAGCGTAAGATTTCCCAAGTTGTTGCACAGCCTGTCGTGGACGTCTTCCCAGTTCTCGCCAAGCGATTCCTTCCAGCCGTGCTCATCATCAATCGTCTGGGGCATGACGTGCTCGATCTGGTAATCGTCAGCCGAGATGGACTCCTTCGGGTGGTGCCAGTTCTCCATGCGCTCCAGGTAATAGCGCTTTTGGAGAAGCGGTTGTAGCAGTCACGCGTCTTAAACTCCTCGACAAAATGCTCGTCTGTCGGGAAGTACGCAGTCATACCGCTACTGTGGATAAGGAGCATCGCCGTAACGTACTCCTCTATATCGTCCTGTTGCTCAAGATTGCGATACATGCCGGCAAAGAAATTATTTAGACCCGTGGTAAGCCTGCCGCAAACCGCTCGCCTGAACAGAAACGACTCGATAGTCTCGCAGATACGTAAAAACGCATTGCGGTCTAGTCCATTCCCCTCGTAAACCGAATAAAGCAACATCAAGAGGGGCCTTATCTGCTTCACGTCGAGGCTTACGATTCTGCCGAACACTCGGCGCAGTCCGTCGTCCTTCTCCTTACCAAGGAACAGACTGGCGTATCTATGTGCATACCCGCGCAGCTCCTTAAGCAGGCCCTCGGTGTCACCATCGTAGTCGTCGGCGAAATAGCGCTTAAACTCGTAGTAGGCCTCGTTCTCCTTCGGAATCCTATTGGGAACTTTAAGCCACAGCCAGTACCAGATAAATGCATTGAACTCGTCCTCGCCGCCTTTTCCGAACAAGCACTCGAGTGGATGCCAATAACCCTCATAAAGCTTGGTCTGTTCGTCGTTGGGAAGCGACATTAGAACGTAGTTACGGATGAGGTCAATGGGCGTGAGCGGCTTGCCCTTGGAGTTCATGGACTCAAATATGAGCTGGGCATTATCAACGCCAGCGGTGAGCTTAGTGTCGATGACCTGCACTCGGTTTAGCCCCGCCCAAAGCCTTGCAGGGTCGAATGATTTCCCGTGCATCTTTTCACGGAAGAACGCATGGTTTTCGACAATGCGATCCGATTTTTCATCTGGCACGGGAGCCCCAGACACGATGGAGAACAGCGTCTCTTTATCGTCCTGTGAGAGCACCAGCTTGTAGCGTGCCAGACCGTTGTAGTCGTCATCGTTAAAGAGGTAATTTTTCCTCAGCGCCGAGATCTTGAGGTCGCCAAGGAAGCCAGCCTTGTCGGGGTTGCTCTCCAAATAGTCAGCCAAAGCTGCAATCATCAACGAAAACGTCGTCATGCGCTGCTGTCCGTCAATCAGAAGCACGCGCGAAATGCTCGTGGCAGAGCTCTCGGACTCGGGGATATAAAGCATTGACCCCACGAAGTGCGATACGCCATCACGACCCGCTCGCATGACGTCATCCCAAAGCACCTCGCACTCTTTTACACTCCACGAGTAAACTCGCTGGTACACGGGAATGACGAACTGCATCTTCGCCACGCCCATAAGGTCGAGTAGATTTGCCTCGGTTGCTTTCATTTGCGATTGTCTCCTTTCTTGTTTACGCCGCTTGCGGTCAGTCCTCCACTGAACGAAAGGCGCTAAAGACCAGAGCATCGAAGCACTGGAGCAACCGGGATGCTCGTCTCACTAGATTTTACAACGCTTGTCGCGAATACAGTTGAAAGCCAATCCGGTTCCGATGGCTCCCCCTATGAGAAGAAGGTGGATGCCAAGGGTCGCGTGACTAGCGATAAGTGCATCGCGAACGAAGTGCCGTTTGAGGAGCTGCCCGAGGGGTGGGCTTGGGCAAGGCTGGAAACCGTATATAACTTCATTGATTACAGGGGTAAAACACCTCACAAATCACCTTCAGGTGTTCGACTAATGACTGCGAGCAACATTCGCCAAGGCTATATTGATTACACACGCGAGGAGTATATTTCAGAAGACGAATATGCAACACGCTTGTCTCGCGGAGAGACCCACCGTGGCGATTTGCTGTTTACAACCGAAGCCCCGATGGGGTATTGCGCGATATGCGAAATGAAACGTTGCAGCTGTGGACAGCGTGTCATTACCCTTCAGAATTACGGCACAGTTGGTCCAGACAATGCCCTGTTCTGCCAAATAATTCTATCTCCACTGTTCCAAATTCAAGTTAAGGATCATGCCACGGGGACGACCGCAAAAGGAATCAAAGCAGCAGTGCTAAAAGAGCTATTTCTTCCGATTCCGCCTCTCGCCGAGCAGCGCCGCATCGTCGAGCGGGTGAACGAGCTCATGCCCCTGGTCGAGGAGTACGGTGAGCTCGAGGACGCCCGCGAGGAGCTCGACGCCGCGCTGCCCGGCCGCCTGCGCAAGTCGGTGCTGCAGCTGGCGGTTCAGGGA